>JAIQGB010000081.1 GCA_020072905.1 Terriglobia bacterium
TGAACTTCTGGATTTTGCCGCCGCGCGTGGCGTCGTGCTGGCAATCGAAAACCATTACAAGGACAACTACTGGCAGCATCCCGAGTTCGCGCAGAAAAGCGACATCTTCCTCGAAATCGTGAACCGCATCGATTCCCCCTGGTTCGGCGTGCAGTTCGATCCTTCGAACACGATTCTGGCGGGCGAAGATCCTATCGCGCTGCTCGAATGCGTCAAGCGCCGCGTGGTGACGATGCACGCGAGCGACCGCTTCCTGCTGCCGGGTCACACCGTCGAGGAGTTGCGGCGTGTTGAGGATTCGGTCGGCTACGCGTCCATCCTCTCTCACGGCGTGGTGGGAAAAGGCTTGAACGATTATCCGCGCATCTTGGCGATTCTGCGCGAAGTGGAATACGAGGGATGGATCTCGATTGAGGATGGTCTGAACGGCATCGGAGAAATCCGCGCCTCGGCAGAGTTCCTACGCGGCATGATGCGGGACTGAGGGGCCGTCCGTTCAGGAGGTCAGGGCGCCGACGGCGGTGAGGTAAGCCTCTACCATGCGCGTGAAGCCGCGGACCTTGGGGGGCAGTTCGTGGACGGCGTAGACCGCGCACTGCTTGATTTCCTCCAGGGCTTGGAGCTGCACGCCGATGGCGTTGAGAGCTGCTTCGAGCGGGTACTCCACTCCGACCAAAGCCGTGGGATTGTAGCTCACCGCGCCTTTCAGCTCGCGCTCGATTTTGCCGGCGGTGATGAGGAGCCCGCGCTGTTTTTGCAGGAAGGCTTCCCAGGCAGAACCGAATTCCGGGAAGCCTTCGAGGGCGTGTTTCTTTCCCTGCCACTCCAGTTCGCAGCCCAGCCACTCGAGGTCCTGCGCGAGTTGGAGAATTCGGGGCACAGACATGCCAGACTATTCTATTCCAAGTTGGGGCGCAGGTCTTCCGCGATGATGCGGCCCCTTCCCCCGGAGGACAAGCATGGAATACCGCACACTCGCTCATGCGGATCTGAAGGTTTCGCGCGTTTCCTTCGGCACCCTGACCTTCGGCGCCCAGACGGACGAAGCCACGGCTGCCCGGATGATCGACCGCTGTTTCGAAGCGGGGATCAACTTCTTCGATACGGCGAACGTCTACAACCAGGGTCGATCTGAAACCATCCTCGGCAAGGCGCTTGCCGGTCGCCGCGAGAACGTCCTCCTGGCGACGAAGGTCCGCGGCAAGATGGAGTCGGCGCCGGACGAGACCGGGCTCTCACGCGCCGCGATTCACAAGGCCATCGATTCCAGCCTCAAACGGCTGGGGACCGATTACGTTGACCTCTACTACCTCCACCAGCCCGACTACGATGTGCCCATCGAGGAAACTCTCGCCGCCATGGACGAACTCGTGCGCGCCGGCAAAGTGCGTTATCCGGCCGTCTCCAACTATGCCGCCTGGCAGGTTACGGAGATTCATTGGATCTGCGAAAAGCGCGGGTACAAGCCGCCCCTCATCTCGCAGCCCATGTACAACCTGATCGCGCGCGGCATCGAAGAAGAGTATCTGCCGTTCTGCCAGCGCTTCGGCGTGGCCGTGGTGCCCTACAATCCCCTCGCGGGCGGACTGCTCACCGGCAAGCACAGGCGCGAAAGCGGGCCGATCCAGGGAACGCGCTTCGATGGCAACCAAATGTACCAGGAGCGTTACTGGCACGCCGACGATTTCGCGGCGGTCGAGGAGCTGAGGGCCGTGGCCCAGGAGGCGGGCAAAACGCTTGTCGAGCTCGCCTTCCAGTGGCTGCTCAGCCAGCCGGTGGTCGATTCCATCATTCTCGGCGCTTCGCGGCTGGAACAGCTTGGGGAGAATTTGAAGGCCTGTGAAGGTGGCCCGCTCGATGCAGCCGTCCTCGCGCGCTGCGACGCGGTCTGGAGACGCCTGCGCGGCGTCACACCGAAGTACAACCGCTAGCGGCATGGCGAGAGTGCGGCGCGGAGGCACCGGGAACTCAGCGAGCCTTTGGACGTTTGGTACCGGATCGCCAAGAAAAGCAGATGGAGGAGTCTGGCAGAGGTTAGGCAAACGTTCCCCGCAGCGGACGCCGTCGAAAGGTTCACCGTGTTCAACATCAAAGGTAACGCCTATCGGTTAATTGCTGAGATTAACTATCGAACTGGAAGGGTTTTCCTGCGCGACGTGTTGACTCATGCGGAATACAGCAAGGGAGGTTGGAAGAAATGAGCTCCGTCCTGGCCAGCCCCGAGTACAGCACGCTCCTCAAGAAGGTTGCCCCGAAGGTCATCCGCACCGAGGAAGAGAATGCGGCATACACGGAGGTTCTTTGCGACCTCGACCGCCGCAGCAAGACGTCGACACCCGCCGAGAAGGAACTCGCCGACCTCCTGACGCTGCTCATTGAAGATTTTGAGGAGAAGCGATATCAGTTGCCGCGCGCCAAGCCTCTGGACGCGTTACGATTCCTCATGGATCAGCACGGTCTCAAGCAGAGGCACCTCGTGGACGTGTTCGGGACACCCAGCATTGTGTCGGAAGTCCTGAGCGGAAAGCGCGACCTGAACAAAGACCACATCAAGCGCCTGAGCGAACGCTTCCACGTCTCCCCAGAGCTGTTTTTCTAGGGTCGATGTGTCAAGGGTGGCCCTCTGGATTGCCCTCTCGGCGTCTTGCCGCACCTTCCCGCTATGCTCCCTGCTCAGTGCGGACTTCCTTCAGGCGGGCGGCCTTGCCGCGCAGCTTGCGGAGGTAATAGAGCTTGGCGCGCCGCACACGTCCTGAACGGACGACTTCGATCTTGTCCAGGACGGGTGAGTGGAGGGGGAAGATGCGCTCCACACCGTGGCCGAAGGACATCTTGCGCACAGTGAACGTGGAGTGGTTAGCGGCGCGGCGCAGGCCGATGCACGTCCCCTCGAAGACCTGGATCCGCTCCTTGTCCCCTTCCTTGATCTTAACGTGCACGCGCAGCGTGTCACCGGCGCGGAACGCAGGGAGATCCTTCTTCATTTGCTGCTGTTCAATCTTATCGAGAACTTTCATGGCACATTTGCTCCAAAATGCGAATTGGGCGCCGGCTGCATTTCACGAATCGCCTTTTTCGGCACGCTCTTCAGAATTGCAGCTTCAGTCGCGCCTTCCGGCAAGCTCCAATGCCGCCTGACGGATTTCCTCCAACAACTTGCCGTCTTCTTGGCCGAGCGGAAGGCTCGCAAGCAGATCCGGCCGCCGGCGCCAGGTCTTCTCCAGCGCCCTGCGGCGCCGCCAGCGGCGAATCTCCTCGTGATCCCCGGAGAGCAGAACTTCCGGGACTTTCCAGCCGCGAAATTCCGCCGGCCGCGTATAGTGCGGGCAGTCGAGAATCCCCCCCGCACCGCCGGAGGCGCTTCCTGCTGCGACGCTTCCAGCGCCAGCGAAGGAATCCTGCTCGCGGGACTCTTCGTTGCCGAGCACGCCGGGTAGGAGGCGCGTCACGGCTTCCATCACTACGGCCGCTGCCAGTTCCCCGCCCGTCAGGACGTAATCGCCGATGGAAAGCTCCTCGGTTGCCAAATGCTGGGCAACGCGCTCGTCCACGCCTTCATAGCGCCCGCAGAGGAGAACAACTCTCTCCTTCCGCGCAAACTCCTCGGCCACGGACTGAGTCAGCAGCCGGCCCTGCGGGCTGAGCAGGACGACGGGGGAATCCGCGCCGCCCGGTTCGGGCTTGAGCGCTTCCACGGCGCGGAAGAGCGGTTCCGGCTTGAACACCATTCCCGGCCCGCCGCCGAAGGGCCGATCGTCCACGGTGCGGTGGCGATCGTCCGTGAAGTCGCGAAGATCGTGCAGGCGAAATTTCGCCTGACCGCCCGCCCGCGCGCGCTGGAGCACCCCATACTCGAGGATGCTCGAAAAGAAATCCGGGAAGATCGTAACGACATCAAAGATCATGGCCTCGGGATCCGGGATTCGGATTTTGGGGTTCCGGCAGCGCTACTCGTTCAGCTCCAGCAAATCCTCCGGAGGGTCAATCAGAATCGTCTTTGCTTCCAGATCGATCCGCTTGCAGATATCTTGTGCGAGCGGGATGAGTACTTCCCCGCGTGGCGTCGCGATGCGCAGCAAGTCCACTCCACCTGTCGGCTCGACGCGGGTCACGGTTCCGATTTCGTGTGCCGCGCCGTTGCGCTCCAGCACCGCCCGACAGCCTTCCAGTTCCCAGAGGTAGTATTGATGCGCCCCAAGCAGCATTCTCTCGCCTCGCGGGATCAGGACATGCTGGCCGCGCAGGGTTTCTGCCTGGGCGATGGAGTCGACGCCGGCGAATTTCAAAACCACTCGGCCCTTGTGGAGCCAGGCATTTTCCACGCGGACGGCTTCCGGCGGGCCGTCCGGCTGTTCCAGGAACGCGCCGCGCAAGCGGCGAAAACGCTCGGGAAAATCCGTGAGGATTTCCGCCGTCACCTCTCCTCGGCGCCCCTGCGGCCGCACGATGCGCGCCACGGCCAGGAATTCCGCGTTCTGCGGCGAGGCTTCCAGCTCTTGGGCTTTCTCGCCGCCTGGCGGGTGTGCGGATTCGCGGGATGTTCCTATTCCAGGATCTCCAGCGTGAAGCGTTTCTTCAGCTTCATGCCCGCGGCGCCCAGGATCGTGCGAATGGACCGCGCGGTTCGTCCCTGCTTGCCGATCACCTTCCCGAGGTCCGAAGGGTGAACGCGCAGTTCCAGCACGGTGACCTGTTCACCCTCCACGGGCCGGACTTGAACCTGATCAGGATTGTCCACAAGCGCCTTGGCGATGGCTTCGATGAGCTCCTTCATCTGGCCCTCCCCTTCAACCGAGTCGTCCGGAATCACCACAAGGAAAAAGTGCGCCCATGATCATCAACGATGGGAAACTCGGTCCCGCCTCCCGGCCGGACGGCGAGCTCGCCTCAACTTTTCGCTTCCACCGGCTTCGTCTTGAGAAAGCTGCGGACCGTCTCGGAAGGCTGGGCGCCGCGCCCGATCCAGTAGTCCACCCGCTCGCGCTTCAGCACGAGCTCGGGCGGGTTCCGACGGGCGTTGTAGTGGCCCAAGATCTCCACAAAGCGGCCGTCCCGAGCCATCGTGCTCTCGATGACGACGATCCGGTAAGAACTCTGCTTTCTGGCCCCCGTGCGAGCCAAACGTATTTTCAGCAATCCAACCCCCTCATATTCGATGTCGAGACGGCCCTGCAGGTCGTCTCAGGAAAGAGACGCTCCACCGGAGCGTCTCCACAAAGTGCCTACGCGGGGCTCCCCGGGCCGACCGGTATTTTCAAACCGGCCATCTGCCGCCCGAACAAGCCCTTGCCCAGCGTCTTCATCACCTTCTTCGTCTGCACGAACTGCTTCAAAACCTGATTCACCAGTTGCACGCTCGTTCCGCTGCCGCGGGCGATGCGCTTGCGCCGCTTGCCGTTGATCAGCTCGTGGTTGTTGCGCTCGCGCCGGGTCATGGAATCGATGATGGCCTCGATGTGGACCAGTTCCTTCTCGTCCACGCGCACCTTGCCGACATCCTTGAAGATGCCGACCTTGGGCAGCATCCCCATCATCTGGTCCACGGGCCCCAACTTGCGCATCTGGCGGAGCTGGTCGCGGAAATCCTCGAGCGAGAACGTGTCGGTGACGATCTTGCGCTGGACTTCCAGCGCCTTCTGTTTGTCGATGGTCTGCTCGGCCTTCTCGATGAGCGAGAGCATGTCGCCCATGCCCAGGATGCGGGAGACGATGCGGTCGGGGTAGAACACATCCAGGGCGTCGTACTTTTCACCCAAGCCGATGAACTTGATGGGCTGGCCGGTGACATGATGGATCGAGAGCGCCGCGCCGCCGCGGGCATCGCCGTCGAGCTTCGTGAGGATGACGCCCGTCGTCCCCAGCCGCTCGTGGAACTCCAGCGCGCTGCGCACGGCATCCTGGCCGATCATGGCGTCGGCGACCAGCAGGACTTCGCTGGGCCGCAGGCGGGTGCGCAGGTCGCTCACTTCCTGCATCATTTCCTCGTCGATGTGCAGGCGCCCAGCGGTATCGACGATCAGCACGTCGTGGCCGCGGTCGGCGGCATCCTTGCGCGCCGCGTTGGCGAGCTCGATGGGCGACGAGATGCCTTCCCCCGCGAAACACGGCACGTCGATGGCCTTGGCGATGATGGCCAATTGCTCGCGCGCCGCGGGACGATAAACGTCCGTGGAGACCAGGAGTGGGCGTTTTTTCCTTGCAGCGAGCCAGCGGGCGAGTTTCCCGGCCGTCGTCGTTTTGCCGGAGCCCTGCAGGCCGACGATCAGGAAAACCGTCGGATACTCTTTCGAAAACGTCAGCAGCGCGGCTTCGCGCCCCAGGATTTCAACCAGCTCGTCGCGGACGATGCGGACGACTTCCTGGACCGGCGTGAAGCTCGCCTGGACTTCTTCGCCCAGCGCCCGCACACGCACCCGCTCGAGCAACACTTTGACGACCTTGACGTTGACATCGGCTTCGAGCAGCGCCAGTCGCACGTCGCGCAAGGTCTCGTCCACCAGGGCTTCGTTCAGAGCTCCCTGGCCGCGCAGCGTCTTGAAGACGCGCTGAAACTTGTCCTGTAAGGCCTCAAACATGTCAATTCGTCCGCAATAGACAGTCTCTTCCCCAGGCTGCCCAATCGGCCTGATCCCGCCCGGCCAGACTGATGGAGAATTTATTTTACACGGCTTTCTAAGAAAAGGAAACGAAAGGTGACGCCTGCGAGGGGAGGATCGAATCAGAGTCCGTGGGAGGAAGTAAGAGCTCGCCGCCTGGGGTAGGGGCTGCCTTTCAGTGTCGTTCTTGCGCCGTGGAGGTTGAAAATCTCGGGCCTGTCCACTATAATGTAATTACATGATTCCGAAAGAGATCCGCACATTCTTCTGGGACGTTAACCCGGAGACCTTCGACCCGGTCACGTTCCCTCGGTACACAATCGGGCGGCTCCTGGAATTCGGCGACGAGAGCGCTGTGGCTTGGATGAGGCGGACCTTTTCGGAAGCCCAGATCCTCGACGCGCTTCGCACCGAGCGCCGACTCTCGCGTCGCTCGGCAAACTCTTGGGCGTTGGTGTATCGTATTCCCCCGAACGAGGTCGCAGCCCTTCAACAACGCTCACCCACTGATAGTGGCCCCTGGCGACCTACGTTGCACATCGTTGACTAGTTGTCGCGTTCCATCACCAACAGCGCTTGCTTTCGTTCCAGTCCCCAGCGGTAGCCGGCGAGGGAGCCGTCGCCGCGGATGACGCGGTGGCAGGGGACGACGATCGAGACGGGGTTGGTGGCGCAAGCGCGAGCGACGGCACGGACGGCCTTGGGCTGGCCGATGGCGCGCGCCACCTCCTGGTAGGTGCGTGTCCGACCGTAGGGGATGCGCTGGAGTTCCTTCCACACGCGTCTCTGGAAGGCGGTGGCCTGGAGATCCAGTGGCAGGTTCAGCCGCGCCTCGTAGCCATCGAGATGTTTCTGGATGGTCCGCACCCAGGGCGCGAAGCCGGCATCGTCGCGATGAATCTCGGCATGGGGATACTCCGCGACGAGCGCCGCTTCCAGCACCGAATCCGCGTCTCCGAGGCTGACGGCGCAGACCCCCCGTCGTGTCGCCCCCACCAGTACCCGCCCGAGCGGCGAGTCCACGATCGTGTAACCAATCTCCATGCCCCGTCCTCCCTTTCGATAAGTTCCCGGCGTCATGCCCAGTTGCCCCGAAGAGCGTTCGTAGAGCCGGCTGCTCGAGCTATACCCGGACTCATAAAGCGCGCGCGTGACGTCCTGCCCCTTGCGCAGCCGCGTTTTCAGCCCCTGCAAACGGCGAGCTTCGGCATACTCGCGCGGCGAGATTCCCATCAGTCGCTTGAAGGTTCGCTGGAGATGCGAAGGGCTGACGCCGGCCTCTGCGGCGAGGTCCTGGAGAGAAATCGGCCCGTCACCGCTTGTCTCGATCCAATGGCACACGCGCCGGACGAGGTCCGCTTGTGGGTCGCCTGCCGCAGCTTCCTGGGGACGGCAACGCCGGCAGGGGCGAAAGCCCGCTCGCTCCGCCGCTTCCGGCAGTGGGAAGAACATTACCTGCTTGCGCGTTGGCCGCCGCGCCGGGCACGACGGGCGGCAGTAGATGCCGGTCGAGCGCACGGCGAAAACGAAGGCGCCGTCCAACTGCCTGTCGCGCGCCAACACTCCGCGCCAGCAAGCGGTTTCCTCCACCAACCGCGATTTCCAGGTGCCTATGCCGGGCGTGCTCAAAGCTGCCTCCAGATCGTGGCGATGGCGACTTGGTACCCTTGCTCACAGGCCGAAACCAGCGCCAGTCACGATGAGCTTAGGGCAGAGCCGCATCGCAGACTATCCGAATCTTGCTCGCAAACCCCGCGGCGCGCAAGCCGCGCGGTTCTGCATGAAGGCCGGCAAGGTCATTCTGGACCCAAGCCTCATCCGGCGGGCGTCCACCCGGGTTCCATAATGTCATCTTGGGCAACCTTTCAATGCCTCCGGGACTCAAAAGATTGCTGCTTGTTCCGGCAAGGGTGCCGGGGTAGAATGCGCGTTCCAAGAATGATGAAGACCCTAAAGGCCAGCGGTTGGTGGACGGTGAACCAGCGGACGGTGATGTCCTGGCTTGGCGTAATTCTCGTGTGGGCGCTCCTGCCTGCGCCGGCGCATGCGGATTTCATGGTCCGCCCAGTGAACCTGGCGTACCTGACTCAGCGCGCTGACATCATCGTGCAGGGCCGTGTCGTGGAGACTCGTTACGAGGGCATGCCGAATTATCCCCACATCCCCACCGTCCTCGTGACCCTGGAGGTCGAGCGGATGTTGCGCGGGCCCGAGGGAGCGCGGTTCACCTTCCGTCAGTTTCTGCCGTCTGCCGAGAGACGGACCGCGAAGAATGCCTACCTGGTCGGCCAGCGGCTGCTGCTCTTCCTCCCTGCGCCGTCGCGTTTCGGACTCAGCAGTCCCATCGGGCACGCGCAGGGGCGATTCCACATTCTGCGCGACGCAAGCGGGCGCGAGATGGTCCAAAACGAGATGGGTAACGCGGGTCTCTTTAAGAATGTGACGACGGAGGCGGAGATGTCCGGCGTCGGACTCAACCAGGAAGAGACGCAGGTCGCCGGGACGCCGCGCGGCCCGATTGCGCTCCGTCAACTGGTTCCTTTGGTCGAACACCTGAGGCTCCTCCCGAGGATTCAATGACTCGCGCCCGCGCCGCTCTCCTCCTGGGTCTGCTCCCGTTCGCCCTTGCTGCAATTGTCCTGCGCGCCGAAGGGCCCCTTTACGTGGGCGGCCCACCGCAGTCGGGCTCCTTCCCGAACGGCAATCCGAATTCGGTCCCCGGCGGGCCCTACCGGTGGATCAACGATGCGACCCACACCCCCTTCCCGCTCACTTACTGGACCGACCAGGGCACTCTCGGTGTGCAGACCAAGGCTCAGGCCGACGCTCTGGTTCAGGCGGCTTTCCAGGCTTGGCAGGATATTCCGACGGCGAACATCTCGTTCACGAAAGCCGGCGACCTGGGGGGAAACGTAACCGCTAGCAATGCTATCCCTGTCCAAAACGCTCTGTACGATTGCACCACCCTGCCTGGCGATCCGGCAGGAGGAATCGCCAAGCCGCGCACGATCATTTACGACGATTCCTCGGGAAGCATCATGATCGCGCTCGGGGAGGACCCGAACAGCATTTTGGGTTTTGCCGATACGCCTTGCCTGGAAAGCGATGGAACGTACAACTACTTCACGCGCGGCTACGCTGTTCTCAACGGCATGTTCGCCGTAAGCGACCCGGTCGACCTGCAGGCGGTGATGACCCACGAGTTCGGGCACATGATCGGGCTCGACCACTCGCAGATCAACGTGGAATGCTTGAACGGGCTGGGATGCTCGCCTGATGCGCTGGCTGGCCTGCCCACCATGTTTCCAACCCTGGTGGATGGCGCCGCGATGTCCACGCCCGCCACCGACGACATCGCGGGCCTCTCGGAGCTCTACCCCGACCCGAGTTTCAATACCTCAACGGGCAGAATCACCGGGCACATTCTCTTCTCTGACGGCGTGACACCAGCGCAGGGATACAACGTTGTCGTACGGCAGGTGGACAATCCCGGGACCATGCAGGACGAATCCAAGATCATCGCGGTCTCGAACGTTTCCGGCTATCTCTTCACCGCCGACGCGGGCAATCCTTTGGTGCAGGTCAATACGCCGACGTTTCAGACGCCCAGCCCCTTCGGCTGGAACGACCCGGCGCAGATGGCGCAGATTGGGATGTTCAACGTCCCAGGCCTGCCGCCGGGCGATTACACGGTGGAGGTTGAGAAGCTGGACGATTCATTCACCCTGGGCTCCGGGGTCGGCCCCATCGGGACTTACCTGGGCTTCCAATTCCTGATGCCGGGAAGCTGCACCACACAGTTCTGGAACAATTCGGGGTCGACGGTCTGCGAAGCCCCCACTCCAATCACAGTGACGGCGGGCAGCACGACGAGCGGCGTCGACATCATCCTGATCGGCACGCCGCCGCGCTACGACGCGTGGGAGGATGGACCGTAGGCCTTGATGGGGCGCACCCTGGCGCGCCCCCGCATGTTGCTTTGCTCTCCTTCCAGGCCAGGCGAGTGGATCAGATCGTGAGCAGTGCTATCACAACGCGGCGCGATTACCGAGCGGCGGGCGCATTTGCCTCGGCAGCGCTGCTGGCTCTCCTGGTGGCGAGTTGCGGAGGTGGCGGCTCTTCTCCCCCACCCCCGACTCAGAATCCCGTGCCGGTCCTCAGTTCCATCTCACCCACCAGCGCCACCGCGGGCGGCGCGGCTTTCACGCTGACGGTGAACGGCTCCTCGTTCATCTCCAGCTCGCAGGTGCGCTGGAATGGCGTCGCCAGGACCACAACCTTCGTCAGCACGGCGCAGTTGACCGCCGCGATCCCCGCCAGCGACATCGCCACTGCTGGCAGCCCCTCGGTGACTGTGTTCAACCCCACACCCGGCGGCGGGACCTCCGGGGCGATGACCTTCACGATCGCCGCCCCTTCGCCCATCGCCATCCTGAGTTCGCAACTCCCCGACACCACGGGCGGGCGAGACTACAACTTCACCTTGGCCGCGACGGGAGGCGTTCCGCTGCTGACTTGGAGCATTTCCGCGGGCGCGCTGCCGGGCGGATTAGCGATCAACGCGACGTCCGGACAGATTTCCGGGACAGTGACCGCGGTCGGGAGTGACACGACAGCTAACTTCACAGTGCGCGCCGCGGATTCTGCCTCGACGCCCAACACCGCGACTCGAGCCTTGAGCATCGTGGTGCACGCTGCGGGGAATCTCGGGCGCAACGACGCCTGCACGGCGGACACGACGGCGGGGACGACGCAGATTTCCAACGGCCGCATCCGTGCTTCCATCAGCCCTTACGGTGATGTTGATGTCTACTCCTTCCACGGAACGGCGGGCCATCAGGTCACCATCGAAATCTTCGCCCAGCGGCTGGACCTCGACGGCAACCCCAGCACCCGCGACTCCCAGTTGGACTCCGTCCTCGAATTGCTCGACCACACTTGCCCGGCTGCCACCCTCAACGGGACCTCGGCGCTTGCCTGGAACGACGATATCACTACCGGGACCCTGCAGGATTCCCGCATCCAGAACTTCACGCTTCCTTACACCGGGCTCTACTTCATCCGCGTGCGCGATTTCCGCGGCGACGGCCGCCCGGATTTCATCTACGACCTGTCCCTCTCCGGCGCGGACTAGCAGACCTCCCCCGTTCTCCCTCTCTCGGATCAAGCATGCGGGCCGGAACTCCTCGTCCCTGGCGACCCGGGGCGAGCGCGTGCGCATTCCAAAGTTGTTGGAGCACACCTCAGTTAGTTATTCGTTTACTATCTCTATACATAACTGACAATTTGTCGATTGACAACTAGATGTGTAAGTGTTAGAGGGAGGCCAAGTTTTCTCTCGAACACAATTAGGCGGAGGTGCCCTATGCTGCGAACTCCCACCCTGCTTCGGATTGCACTCGTGTGCCTGCTCCCCCTGTGGGCAGCGTGGGCGGAAGAATCATCTGTCAACCCAGCCCAGTCGAATCAGGATAACGCCGCACTGGCCGGCACGGTGCCGCGTCTGGTGAGCTTCAGCGGCGCGGTGAAAGATGCCGCGGGAAAGCCCTTGACCGGGCCCGTGGATATCCATTTCGCGATCTACGAAAACTTCGACGGTATCGAGCCGCTCTGGTTTGAGACGCAGACGGTTGCGGTCGACGCCCAGGGACGCTACACGGCTCTGCTCGGCGCCATGCGGCCGGAAGGACTGCCGCTGGCGCTCTTCACCACCGGCAAGGCGCGCTGGCTGGAGGTGATGGTGGAAGGCGGCGCGACGATGCCGCGCGTGTTGCTAGTGAGTGTGCCGTATGCCTTCAAGGCGGGGGACGCCGAGACCTTGGGCGGCAAGCCGGCGACGGCGTTTGTGGGCTCGGATCAGCTCAAGGAGCAGGTGCAGAGCGAGATGACGCAGCAGTTGGCGAACCCGACGATCGGCCTGCGCAGCCTGGAAATGATGGTGACGAATCCCGGCTCGACGCCGCGGGCGATCACGGAGGGTCCCTCGACGTTCACTTGCGCGACGAGCGGCACGTGCGTGGGGGTGACGCAGAGTGGCACGGGGACGCCGCTGTTAGCGAGCTCGACGGCGGCGAGCGCGGTGGTGGCGGCGCTGCGCGGGGAGGCGGCGAG
>JAIQGB010000483.1 GCA_020072905.1 Terriglobia bacterium
GAGAAGTGGAGCGACTGATTTCCCGTTGTCTGCGGAAGGAGGTCAATCAGCGCTCTCAGCACATGGACGACGTCAAGATCGCGCTGCAAGAACTGAAAGAGGAGTCGGATTCCGGAGTACTCGGAGCGGCGGCCGTGTCCAGGCCGAATCCTCATCGTCGCCTCCACTGGGTTCTCAGCGTAGCCGCTGCAGTGGTTGTGGCGATGGTTGGAGTGTGGCTGGTTCGATCGAAGACTCAGATGCCAGAGGTATCGTTATTCGCAGTTCCACTGACCAGCTATCCGGGCAACGAGTCGTGGCCCTCTTTTTCCCCGGACGGAACACAAGTGGCGTTTGCCTGGAACGGAGAGAAGCAGGACAACTGGGATATCTACGTCAAGCAAATCGGCGTGGAGCCGCCTTATCGGTTGACGAATGATCCGGCGATGGACTACAGCCCTGCCTGGTCCCCGGATGGGCGTTTTATTGCCTTTTTACGCGAGGTCTCGACAGCCAAGAGCACCATCATACTCACACCGCAGCGGGGCGGATCCGAACGGATTCTGGCGGAGATCGACGGGGCAGTGCGGGGTTTAGCCTATGGCCCATTTTTATCCTGGACCCCGGACTCAAAGTGGCTCGTCGCACCAACCTCAACCCCCGGACAACGGGGTTTGGCCTTGCACTTGTTCTCGGCGGAAACGGGAGAACCGCGCCCGCTGACTAACCCGCCAATGGAAGACCTCGGTGACACGGCTCCGGCGGTCTCACCGGATGGCCGGACTCTGGTTTTCTCAAGGGTCTCACCTGACTACTACAACGTAACTCTATGGCTCCTGCATCTGGGAGAAGGCTACGAACCGCTCGGGAAAGAGGAGAAAGTTCAAACGGGCAACGTGACGAACACTGGTGCAGCTTGGTTGCCAGATGGCAGTGAATTCGTGTTCAGCTCCGGAACAGGAACCAACGTCGGGCTTTGGCGGATTGCGGCTTCCAAGGGCGCGCTGGCTCGGAGAATCAGTCTTGACGTGAGCGGCACCTACGAGCCAGCCATTTCGCGGGTTGGAAACCGTCTGGCTTTCACGACCGAACAGTCCGACCTGAACATCTGGCGTGTCGACTTGAAGGGGCCGGGCCACAAACCGGGCGGGCCCTTTCGATTTATTTCCTCCACGCAGGTTGAGTACTATCCGGCCTTTTCCCCAGACGGACGGAGGATCGCTTTTGTGTCGCAACGATCAGGGACGGATGAAATTTGGATCTGCGAAAGTGACGGATCGAAGGCTACCCAATTAACTTCGTTCGGTGGACCGGCGATCTATGGTCCGAACTGGTCCCCCGACAGCCAGAACATTGCTTTTACCGCTGTGCAGAAAGGTTTGAAGGACGACGTTTACTCCATTAGCGCTAATGGGGGAGCTCCCCGACGCTTGACGACCCATCCGGCAGAGGACAAGAATCCTTATTGGTCGCATGATGGAAAGTGGATTTACTTCAGCTCAACCCGCAGCGGTCGGGAGGAGATCTGGAAGATGCCGTCCAACGGTGGAGAGGCGGTGCAGATCACGCGGAATTCCGGCGACCTGCCGCAAGAGTCGCCAGACGGCAAATTTCTCTATTACCTGAAGGGGTGGCCGGAGGCTGTGACTGTCTGGAGAGCCCTGCCGGATGGAAGTCAGGAAGTGAAAGTTCTTGATTCTATAGATAGCAGCGGCGAGTGGACCGTGGGGAAGGAGGGGATGTACTTCTTCAGAACCCCCGACAAAATGGGCTACCGTGACATCTGCTTCTACGAATTCGCCACCGGCCAGACCAGGAAGATCGTTACCACTCAGCGTCCCCCGGGGGGCCGTATTGTCGTTTCCCCCGACGGCCGGACAATTCTTTACCCGCAGTCTGACGAATTTGGCAGCGTCCTCATGCTGGTCGAGAAATTCCGGTAGGCGCGCCCCTTGTGACCTCCTGGAAGAGCCCCTGCAATTGATCAAGCCAATCATGGTGGCGTGCATCCCCGAAGGTCTGGCGATGGAGTCACAGGCGTTCCGTTCCTCTGCAACCATGCACTATCGAGACACCGGAAGGTACAAATTCCCATGCGCGGCTATTACGGCTTGTGCCAGCCTCGCAGGCGCGGCCACCAGCGGCGCACGTTGCGGCAATAGTCGATGTAGTCCGCCCCGAACTTGTCGCGCAACGTGGGCTCTTCATAGAAGACCACAAACAGATGCACGCCGAGGGCAACGGCCGCCACCGCGGCAATCGTCCCCGGGTCGGCGTGTCCGAACACCACCCACAGCCCGATCCAGCCGGCGGCAAAGCCCACGTACATCGGGTTCCGCACGTAGCGGTAGAAGCCTACCACTACCAATCGCTTCGGCGGAGCGACCGGCGCGGGCGTGCCCTGCCCCGTCCACCCGAAGTCCCAAATGCAGCGTAGAGCCACCGCGAATCCCAGCACCGACGGAACCGCCGCCAGCCATCGCCAACGGGCCGAGCCCGCCGTTTCCACGCGAAAGCCCAGCCATCGCGGCAGCAGCCAGAACCATAAGCTGAAGAACGCTGCGCCCACTGCCAGTGCCGCCACCGTCGTCAGCCATCGCTCCCCGCGCGCGACCGCCGGGG
>JAIQGB010000082.1 GCA_020072905.1 Terriglobia bacterium
CATCACAGCGTGAAGAATAATCTTGCGGTGGTTTCCAGCCTGCTCGGCATGAAAGCCGACGCGGCCGAGCGAAAGCGGCAACGTCTGGCAGTGGTATCCCGTTACGAAAACCTTTGAGGAATTCGTCAGGTATCTCGACCGCACGGGCGTCCAGCGCGGCATCATCAACTCCGTGCGCTGCCAGGAAGCGAAAACTCCCGCGGAATTCATCGCCGGCAACCGCGAGGTGGCGCGCTACGCCGAGAAGTACAAAGGCCGCTTTCTCGGCGCCTGCGTCGTCAATCCTCTATATATCGACGAGTCCTTGCGGGAAATTGAGGACTGTCGTAAGCAACTTGGTTTTGTCTGGGTGGGCGAGCTGTGCAACTACATGGCGCCGTTCGAATACACCATCAAAGAATTTCAGATGCTGGTCGAGCAAGTGGTGAAGCTGAACATGGTCCTCGACGTTCACACCGAGCTGGAAGAAATGGAATACATTATCCAGAAGTTCCCGCAGGCTACGATCGTGTTTCCTCATTTCGGCGACGGGCACGAGTACGAGCACATCTTCAAGCGCATCGACGCCGTTGCCGCCCACCCCAACACTTACCTGGATACCTCCGGCTACGGCCACGACCGCGTCGGCATGCTCGAATACGCCGTCAAAACCATCGGCCCCGACCGCGTCCTCTTCGGCTCCGACTTCTCCATCAACTGCCCCGCCACCGTCATCGCTCGCGTCGAGAATGCCCTCATCACCGAAGGGCAGAAGCGGAAGATTCTTTCGGAGAATTTACAGGCGTTGCTGAAGAAGGTTCAGGCGTAGCGCCCCGCCGAGAGGATGTTGCATGATGTCATTCTGAGCGCTTCGCTTGTCGTTCTGAGCCCCTCGCTGTCATCCTGAGCGAAGCGAAGGATCTCGGTATTTCCCTCAGGGTAAACTCCGCGAAGAATCCCGGCATTTACAGGATCAAGCCACTACAAAGATGCTTCGTCGTCCCACAGAACGGGACTCCTCAGGATGACAGATTGGAAGGTTTTCTGACGACATGTATAATGCGCCCATGGGCAGCGAGGTCATTCCCAAGCTCACTTACGAACAGTTCCGCCAGCTCCCTGACGACGGGAAGAGGTACGAGCTCATCAGGGGGTACGTCCATTTCCTTCCCACTCCAAGCACGCGACATCAGACCGTACTCATGAACCTTTCACTCAGTCTCGCAAGTTACTTGTCGGGAAACCGGTTGGGTGAATTTCTCTTCGCGCCCCTGGACGTTCTGTTCGGAGACGATACCGCGTTACTGCCGGATCTCTTTTACATTTCTAATGCGCGTGTAGCAATCATTCGAGAGAATTGGATTGCAGGGGCACCGGACCTGGTGGTCGAAGTACTATTGCCCTCCACGGCCGCGCATGACCGTGCCACCAAGCTGCCGATCTATGCAGAGGCAGGCGTGCCGGAGGTCTGGCTGATTGACTCACAGGCCAAGACGGTGGAAGTTCTGAAACTCCAGGGGAAGAAGTATTTTGTGGAAGCCACGCACGCGGCCCGATACGTTCGAGGGGATCGGTCGCGTGGGGCTCGAGTGGTTGAAGAGCGCGAAGGCGATCAATCCGACGGTCAGCATGACCGCGACCGATTGCGCGAGGAAGTCGATGGAGAAGTAGCCGTCGCGCTGGAAGAGGTCGGTGAAGAAGCGGATGGATTCCTCATAAATCGCGCCGCTCAGGCCGCCAAGGGGGAGAGGGAGGCACCGTGTTGCCGCGACCTGATCGGCGGAAGTGGACCCGCTGGATTGACAGAATAAGCGCAGGACTTGTCCGAAGCTCGGTGGACCGCGAGGTGTTCAAACAGTGGTCGGACATCGTTGAGGGCAACCCCAACCTGGACATGAATAACCGCTTCATGTCATTGATCTGGTCCTGTTACTTCGACTGCCAAGTCCTTGTTGTTCGGCGCCAAGTGAAGCTCAAAAAGCAATCCATCTCGCTCGTTAGGCTCCTTCATGAGGTTGCTGACTACAGCAGCCATCTCACGAGGCAGGCATTCATGACCAGTTACACAAAGCCCGAGTTACGAGACACTTGGTGTGAAGGACAGAGGCTGTTCGACACCTTTTCCGGCCGTGGGGGAACGCACGTCTCCGCTGCCCGGGTCCGCGCAGATGCCGATCGCCTGGTGCGACTGACATGTGGGCTCATGTACCTCTCCGACAAATGGCTGGCGCACTCGGACTCGCGCCGACGCTGGCCACGTCTCGGGTTCCGGCAGTTGAATAGAGCGCTCGATGCGCTGTATCGCACATGGCAGCGCTACCATGTCCTCGTCCGCCGAGGCCCTCGCAATGCAGACCCCAAGAGGCTTGCCGGTTCGAACTGGCAGCATGTGTTCGATATCCCTTGGCGCACGAACGACGGGGGGGTCTAGGAGCAGGACAAAAACCAAATGCAGCAGGTCGCGCAGAGCTTCCAGACTCAGTACCTTTGCGGCTCTCATGATATTATTCGACCGCAGATTTCGAAAAGCCGAACTCTGCACACCCGTCGCCCTGTGGCCGCTGACCGCGAGGGTTAGGGAGCGGCGAGGACTTCCCCGTGCGTGGCATTCCGTTTGTCGGCGAGAATGGCTTTTACCCATCTTGGTGCAGAGGGCTCGGCAGATGGGTCTTCCAACGGACTCTAGTAAGTGTCGGCGGACTGATGTCTGGCTATGCCGAAATAGTAGCGGAGAGCACACCGGGCTCCGACCAAGTGATCGTATGGGTCCCCCGCTCCGGCACCCTCGTGCGCTTGCTGCCCGGAGCGCTCCACGACGAGCGGCAAGAGGCAATCAGGCAATTGGCCAATTTCGCCCTTCGGTGCTACGGAGAGGACTGCACACTATCAATCGGATCTCCTCAGCAGGCTCAGAGTGTCATCTCAGAGGCTGGCCTCCGGCCCGAACAGTGGCGATTCCAATGTCCGTTGTGCGGAGGTCCTGTCGGTCCGGATCTCGCTTCGGTGGCCGCCGAGCCGATCGTGAACCGGTGGAAGGAAAGAGGAAGTCCAACCCTAGATAATCCCGCCGCGAGCGCTGTATTTCGATCCGCCCCCAAGATCACCGACCTCCCAGATTGGATTCGAAAGAACGACCCCAGCCATCTTGAGCTAGCATATCTCGGCCAACAACTGTGGCCAGACGCTCATGCCATGCTCGAATCCCTTAAGGCCGGTCCCTAACCAGGCGCCCAAGGACAGAGATTGCCGTTTCACAGACTCTTCGACTCTCCTAATCTCCAAAGCATCATCGATTTCAGGAGGGGGATGCGCGAGGGGCTGCGGTCTTGCTAGAATAGTCTCTTGCCTTTCGGGCGGGGTTCCCAAGGATGGTTTCGGGGTTTACGGAAAAATACGATGTGGTGGTGGTGGGTGCGGGGCACGCGGGCGTGGAGGCCGCGATGGCGGCGGCGCGCATGGGCCTTAAGACCGCGCTCTACACCATCAACCTCGACCTGATCTGCCAGATGTCCTGCAACCCGGCGGTGGGCGGGATTGCCAAGGGCCACCTGGTGCGCGAAGTGGACGCGTTGGGCGGCGTCATGGGCGAGGTGATTGACGCGGTGGGCATCCAGTTCCGGCTGCTCAACACCAGCCGCGGCCCGGCCGTCTGGTCGCCGCGCGCCCAGGCCGACAAGAAGCAATATCGAGTCCGCATGCGGCAGGTGATCGAAGAAGAACCCAACCTGCGCATCAAGCAGGCGGAGGTGGTGGATTTGGTGATGGACGATTCTCCCGTAGGGGCGCAGCTTGCTGCGCCCAGGCCGGGGCAAGCCCCGCCCCTACGCCAGGTGTGCGGGATTCGTCTTCGCGATGGCCGCACAGTCGAGGCCGGCGCAGTTGTCATCACCACGGGCACATTCCTCAACGGGCTCATTCACTGTGGGGAAAACACTTATCCTGCCGGGCGGTCGGGCGAGCCGCCGGCGGTGATGCTGGGCGAAGCGTTGCGCCGCCTGGGCTTCGATGTCGGGCGGCTCAAGACCGGGACGCCGCCGCGCCTCGACGCGCGCACCATCGACTTCTCGCCGTTTCAGGTGCAGCCCGGCGACCCGATCCCCACGCCGTTCAGCTTCCGCACCCGGGCGATCACGCAGCCGCAGAGGGTCTGCTGGATTACCTACACGAACGGTGCAACGCATCGCATCATCCGCGAGAACGTTCACCGCGCGCCGCTCTATTCCGGGCAGATCAAGAGCATCGGGCCGCGCTACTGCCCGTCGATCGAAGACAAAATCGTCAAGTTCCCCGACAAGCCGCACCATCAGCTCTTCCTCGAACCCGAGGGCATGGACACCTACGAGATTTACGTCAACGGCATGTCCACTTCGATGCCCATTGACGTGCAGATGGCGATGGTGAAGTCCATCCCGGGTCTTGAAAACGCCGAACTGATCCGTCCGGGCTACGCCATCGAGTACGACATGGTGCAGCCGACGGAGCTTTATCCCTGGCTCGAGACGAAGAAGATCGCCAACCTCTTCTTGGCTGGGCAAATCAACGGAACAACCGGTTACGAAGAGGCCGCCTGCCAGGGCATCATGGCGGGCATCAACGCGGGGTTGCGCGTCGAGGGGAAGGAACCCGTAACGATTGATCGCACGCAGGGCTATACGGGAATCTTGATTGATGACCTGGTCAGCAAAGGCGTCGACGAGCCGTATCGCATGTTCACCTCGCGCGCCGAATTCCGCCTGCACCTGCGCATCGACAACGCCGACGAGCGTCTGACGCCGCTCGGCTATCGAGTGGGAACGATCAAGGCAAAGGACTACCAAGCGTTCCTGGAAAAGAAGGGGCGCATTTCCGCGGCCACCAAATTCCTGCTCGAAACGACGCTCGCGCCCGACTCGCACGTGGGCCGCGAAGTCTATGCGAAGCTGGGCCTGATGAGCGACGGCCGGCTTACCGCACCCGCGCCACTCAATGGCGCTCAACTGCTGAAGCGGCCGGAAGTTTCGATTACAGACCTGTTGGAGTGGGTCAACGAGAGCCTCCGCGCGCAGGGGCTTGAGGCGTTGGGCGGGCAGACGCTCGCGGGCGACACGAACCTCTTCGCGCGTGAAGAGGCGCGGCGCGTCGAAACGGATTTCAAATACGCAGGATACCTCCAGCAGCAGGAACGCCAGATTGAGCGCATGAAGCGCGCGGAATCCCGCCGCATCCCCGATTGGTTTGATTACCGCAGAATCTCCGGCCTCTCGCGCGAGATGGTCGAGAAGCTGACTCGTGTGCGGCCGCTCACCCTCGGCCAAGCTCTCCGCATCCCCGGCGTAACGCCCGCGGCCGTCTCCCTCGTCAACTGCTACATCGAAATCTTCCAGCGCCGTGCCGCCGAGCAAGCGTCTGCCTAACCGAAGTGGACGCCTGGTCGGCATCAACATAACGTCCAGTGCGAGCTCCCATGCGATAATAGGTACGATGCGCGTGAAGCGACTTATTGTCCTCCTTGCATTCTCCGCGTTCCTAGTCGCACGAACGGGGGTCGCGGGCGGACCGCGCAAGGTCATCTTCCCGATTCGCGGCGTCGCGCAGACGCTTTATGTCTTCAGCGCTGACAACCGCAAGGCGGACCCGCCGGCGGTGATCGTCGTATCGGGCGATGGCGGCTGGCACGGATTCATCATCGAGATTGCGCAGTATCTCGCCGACCACGGATACACAGTCGTGGGCGTGGATGCAAAATCGTATCTCGAATCCCTTTGCAAGCCTAGAGCGCTCGAACCGGGGCAGGTCACGGGCGATTTCGGTGTGATTGCAAACTTCGCCAAGGCCCAGGGCGGCGCGAAAACCATCGTGCTCGTCGGCTGGTCGGAGGGAGCGGGGTTGGCGGTCTTGGCTGGCCTTGACCCGGCCACGCGCACTGACTTGCACGGAGTGGTGGCCATCGGTCTGCCGGAGCTGAACGAACTCGCCTGGCACTGGAGCGATTCTGTCATCTACGTCACCAAGAAAGTCCCCGACGAGCCGACATTCAACAGCAAGGACTATGTTGGAAAGCTCTCACCCGTGCCCCTCATGGTGATCCAGTCGACTCAAGACGATTTCGTCCCCCTCGAGACCGCCCGGAGTATTTTTGCCCGCGCGGGGGAACCCAAACAAATCACATTTATCGACGCGGGCAACCACCGTTTCGAGGGGCAGCGCCCCGCCTTCTGGCAAGCTTTAGATCGGTCATTCGCTTGGTTTGAACTGCTCGCGGCGAATTCCCCGCGCTGAAATCCCATGGCCTTTCGCCCACGCCCTCATTTTGTTCACCGCCTGGTCGCCGGGTTAGTGATGCTCGGCGGTGCCTTCGATCTTCTCGATGGTCTCCGCACACACCATCCCTTCACCTTGGGCCCGTGGGCAGAATGGCTACCGCTGGAAGTGCACCAGGGCAGCCGCGCGCTGCTGGTCTTGTCCGGCATTCTGCTCATCGCTCTGGGACGCGGGCTGGGACGCGGCAAGCGGCGGGCGTGGCAACTCGCGACAATGGTAGTCAGCGCATCGCTGGTCCTCCACTTGGTAAAGAACATCCACCTCTTGTTTGTGGTTCCCCCACTGGCGCTGCTGGTTTACCTGATTCTGGCCCGCCGCTCCTTCCTAACCGGGAGTGATCCCGTTGCGACGCGCCAGTCACTGCTGCTGGCCCCGATATTTCTCCTGGCGACTCTGATTTACGGCACACTGGGCCAGTATCATCTCCGTTTCCACATGGATCCTCCTTTCGGACTCAAACATGCCGTGCGCGCCACGCTCCTCGCCGCAGTGCTCAGTGACGACCCGGGCGTGAAGGCGCGTTCGCCCCACGCGAACGAATTCCTTGATTCGATCGCCTGGCTTTCCGTGAGCTCGGGGCTTGTGCTGGTGTGGCTGCTGCTTCGCCCGGTAATCCTGCGGCGACTCGATCCTTCGCTCCCTAACGCCCTGGACATCATTCACACGCACGGCAACCACTTGCTCGCCACTTTCGCGGCCGAGTTGGACAACAATCACTTCCTCACGGCTGATGGCGCGTCTACCGTGGCTTACCGGGTTTCGACAGCAGTGGCGATTACGGTCGGGGACCCGATAGGGCCCCACGAATTGTTGGAACGCGCGGTCGATGAGTTTTTGACACTCTGCCGAAAGCACGACTGGCTGCCCTGCTTCTACGAAGTCGCGGCGTCCAATCGCGCCGTTTATCGCGCGCGGGGGCTACGCACGCTGAAAATCGCGGAAGAAGCGGTGATCCCTCTGGCCGACTTCGACCTGCGAACTCCCAAGCTGAAGAAGGTGCGGAATTCGATTACCAAAATTGAGCGAGAGAATCCAGGGATTCAGGTGGACCTCCTGAGCTCGTCCATCCCGCCAGAGGTCGAGGACCAATTGCAGGTCATTTCCGACCAGTGGCTCTTACGCAAGGGATTGCCGGAAATGGGATTCACCATGGGGAGGTTTGATCCCGTCACGCTGGCGCGTCAGAAGCTCTTTGTCGCCCTCGTCGGAAGCCGCGTTCTGGGATTCGTTACCTGGCGGTCTTTTGGCAGGGACGGGCTGGCGTTGGATTTGATGCGCTACGCCGCGGACGCTCCCAAGGGCCTGATGGACTTCTTGATTGCCCGGTCGCTAGTCCATTTCCAAAAAGAAGGCTACGAGTTCGCCAGCCTTTCGAACGCGCCCCTTGCCAACGTCAGCCCGGAGGACGAATTGACCCTTCTCGACCGGGGAGTGAAGCTTGTCTTTGAAAACGTACGGGGGATCTACGAATACAAGTCCCTGTTCCACTTCAAGAAGAAATTCAACCCGGTGTGGGAAGGACGCTATCTGGCGTTCCCCTCGCTGGAGGCGCTGCCACGCCTCGCTGTGGCCATTCTGCGCGTCCATCGCCAGCGGTCGCTCCAGCGGACCCTGTTCGGGACTGGCTGATCCGCCGACGCCTGCCGGTCTCGCCGCCCGCTCACCTCAGGCAAGCTCTGCGCATTCCCGGCATCAAGCCCGCCGCCGTTTCCCTCGTCAACTGCTACATCGAAATCTTCCAGCGCCGCGCCGCCGAACAGGCGTCGATTTGAGCCAACGCGTAGCGAGGGGATCTGACAAAGCTCCGCGTTCGTAGGAAAATTGGAAAGTAGGAATCGCCATGCCTCGTGCGGCCAAAACGCGACCGGTCCTTGAACAAGCCGTTAGGCTGAGTGCGAAGCACCAAGTTACAATCCC
Source organism: Terriglobia bacterium (assembly GCA_020072905.1). GTDB lineage: Bacteria > Acidobacteriota > Terriglobia > UBA7540 > UBA7540 > JAIQGB01. The sequence goes on from JAIQGB010000082.1 coordinate 8,197, forward strand.
GCACCGCATATCCAAGGCTTTGCGCCTTAAGAAGGGCGACCACATGCTGATGCGTCTGGTCGGCCAGCATGTCGAGATGATCCCCGCCCATCTCATTCCCAAGGACCAGCTCTGGTTCTGGACGCCCGAGTGGCAAGCTAAGGAGCGCGAGGTGGACGAGGCCCTTGCACGCGGGGACTACAAGGTTGCTGACTCAGTGGACGCTTTCCTTAGAGCGCTTAAGAAATAGGATCGCTCTGCACGCCGCATCGCCCTTGACAGAACGCACGGAGTTGAAGAGCACGACCAAGTGGTTCGCTTCTTCCCTATAGAGCCGGCCTTGGCGCCAATCAGGTGTGCTCGGCTCCCTGTCCCGTGATATACGGAACACCATCATTGAAGGTGGGAATCGATTATGGGCCATACACCGGCGCGTTTCAACGCTATCATGAGACGAAGGTCACGGATGTGAAAACCGAGGCAGCACCGGTAGTCATCGTGCAGATTATCAAGCATTGGACGGCGGAAGTTCGAAGTCAAATATGGCAACAGCAACGATAAAGGAACTTCTCCGTTTCTTGCGCCGACACGGCTACGAGGAGAAGCGGCAGACGGGTTCGCATCTCATCCTCACGCATCCGACTCGGCGAATGCATGTCGTTCCCTTCCACCGCGGCGACATCCCGCGCGGGTTGTTTCTGCAAATTCTGAAGGACGCTGGTTTGACTGAGAAGGATTTCCTTGAGGGCTAGACGGCGAGGGAGACCGTCTCGGCATACACGATACGCGCCCGGGGGACAGGTCGGCGGTGGGCACGACACTCGCGGATATAGAGCCTCATCGCCTCGAGGATGCTCGCTTTCGCTTCCTCGATGGTCTTACCGAGCCCGTACACCCCAGGGAAGTCCTCGGAGTACGCGTAGTACTTCCGCCCCTCACGCTGGACAGTGATCGGATAGGTGTACGACTTCATAGAGTAATCCTACCATACAACCACCCAGGCCCGTGAGATTGGCTCTCTTTCTACCTTTGGGTTTCCACTGGTCGAAGAATGCCTTGATGTTTTCGTAGGACATGTGGCGGGCGTCGGCGAACTGGCCCTGGTCCTGGGCGTAGAGCAGCTTGCCGCGCGAGTTGAGGACGGCGAGGGCGGGAATGCCATTCCTGACGGGCACGCCATACTTGGCGGCGAGATCGAGGTTTTTGTCCATCCGGCCGACATCGATTTTCACCACGACGAAGTTCTTGGCGATGAGGGAAGCTAGGTCGCCTTCGTGCATCTGCGCGTCGAGCACACGGCAGTCCTGGCACCAGTTGGCGCCGAAGACCAGAACAACGTTTCGCGCAGGGTGGCGGCGCCGCGAAGCTTCTCGAATCGCCGCGGCGATCTGCTTCTTCGCATCGACGCTTTCATCATAGATCGGCTCGCTCGCTGCCCGCGCCACGCCGGCGAGCAACAGAATCATGATGCCCAGGCAGAAGCCGCGACGCCTCATTAGCCCCTCCGCTCTCATCACTCCTATCTTACCCCACCCTTCAGGCGACGGACCCTCCGAGCGTCTAGACCGAGGCTACCCCGCGGCGGTTCGCCTGTGGTAGCATCTCGCTCGCCCATGAAGCCTGTGTACATCTTGAGTGCCGTGCGCACCGCCATCGGCAAGTACGGTGGCTCGCTGCGCGATTTCAGCGCGCCGGATCTGGGTGTGGAGGCGGCGCAGGCTGCGCTCGAGCGGGCGGGCGTCGAACCGGGGGAAGTGGAAGAAGTCATTTTCGGCCACGCACGACAAGCGGGTAACGGCCCGAATCCGGCGCGCCAGATTGCCGTGCGGGCTGGGATCCCGGTGAGTGTTTCTGCCTACACGGTCAACAAGGCCTGCGCGTCGGGAATGAAGGCGATCGCGCTGGGCTGCCAGGAAATTGCTCTGGGCAACGCGGACGTGGTGCTGGTGGGTGGCACTGAGGCGATGAGCCGCGTTCCCTACTTCCTCGATGGCGCACGCTGGGGCGCCCGGCTCGGACATCAGACGCTTGTGGACGGCATGTACCAGGACGGCTTCTTCTGCCCGCTGGCGAAGATGATCATGGGGGAGACGGCGGAGGTGCTCGCCGAGCAGTACCACATCCCGCGCGACGAGCAGGACGCTTACGCCCTGGCGAGCCAGCAGCGCGCGCAACGCGCTATCGAGTCAGGCCGCTTCGCGGACGAAATCGTGCCCGTCACGGTGAGGGAAAAGAAGGGCGAGCGCGTCTTCCAGACGGACGAGCATCCACGCTTCGATTCGACTCCGGAAGCGCTCGCCAAACTGGCGCCGGCCTTCTCGAAAACCGGGACGATCACGGCGGGAAATTCCTCCGGAATCACCGACGCCGCCGCGGCGCTGGTGCTCGTCTCGGAAGAGCGCGCCCAGCGGGCGGCGGCGAAACCCCTGGCTCGCATCGCGGCGCAAGCGACGGCAGGAGTTGACCCGCGCACCATGGGCATCGGGCCGGTTCCCGCCGTGCGAAAGCTTCTGGCCAAGACCGGCCGGCGACTCGAGGATTTCGACCTTGTCGAACTGAACGAAGCCTTCGCCGCGCAGGTGCTGGCCTGCGACCGCGAACTGCACTTCGACCGCGAGCGGCTAAACGTGAATGGCGGCGCCATCGCGCTCGGGCATCCCATCGGCTGCTCGGGCGCGCGCATCGCGGTCACGCTCCTTCACGAGATGCTGAAGCGCCAGGCCCGACGCGGCCTCGCCACGCTCTGTGTTTCCGGCGGCATGGGCATGGCGCTGGAACTGGAGGCGGCGTGAGGCTCGGCGATCCAATCCGGATGAGAAGGCGCGTACCATGAGCGCGGATTTTTCGGCACAACCCGCGTCCCGGCTGCGCTTTGATGACATCGAATACGAGAAGAAGGATGGCATCGCGCGCGTCACGCTCGATCGGCCCGAGGTGTACAACGCCTATCGCGCCCAGACGCTGCGCGAGCTGAGCCAAGCCTTTCGCGATGCCGCCTGGGACGATTCCGTCGCCGTGGTGGTGCTGACCGGCGCGGGCGACAAAGCCTTCTGCGCCGGCGGCGACGCGCAGGAGTTTTCCCGCGAGTTCCTGAAGCGCCCGCGGAACCACTGGAAGTGGCAAGGCTCGCTCATCGAGGCGCTCGAGTTATTCCGCCACCTGGGTAAACCCACTATCGCGCGCCTCAACGGCGTGGTGGCCGGAGGAGGCAACGCCTGGAATCTGGCCGCCGACCTCGCCGTCGCCGCCGACCACGCGCGCTTCGTGCAGGTCGGAACTCGCGTCGGGTTGGTCGATGCCTTGGGTTCGACGCAATGGCTTGCCCTCATGGTCGGCGACCGCCGGGCGCGCGAAATGCTCCTCACCGGCGAGGAAGTCTCCGCCGACCAGGCCCTCGCCTGGGGCCTGGTGAATCAGGTTGTTCCCTACCGCCAACTCGACCGCGCGGTGAACGCGCTCGCCCGCAAGCTGATCCAGAAGTTCCCCGAGTGCACGCGCTACACAAGGCAACAGTTGGACTTTTGGAAGGACCTTGCCTGGTCGCTCACCGCGGGCCACGCGCGGGACTGGCTGACCATCCACTCGACCTCCTGGGAGCCGTACGAGGGGGTGCAGGCGTTTTTGGAGAAGCGCCCCGCCGACTACCGCGGCCTGCGCGAGCGTGCTGCCGCGGGAAAGTCGAGCGAATTCCTCTGGGGCGCGCCGACGCTCACCTGCCAGGAGTGCGGGGCCAAGGGAATCCCGGAAGGATTTGACTATTGCGGGAAATGCGGGAGTAGGTTGAAATAGGGTCGCGCGGACAACCCAGCGACGCCGGTGAGGAGATGGAAATCCCCGCGGACGTCGCACTCGACGCGAAGGAGGAAACCATGCCGGACGAGATAATGGAATTCCTGACGGGCGCGGAGAAAGCGGAAGAGGAGAAGCCGTTCCAGCACATCCGCTGGGACGCCTCCGGCACCGTGGGGCGTCTTACCATGGCGCGGCCCAAACACAACGTCTTCAACATCGAGATGCTTCGGGAGATGACGCGCGCCGTCGAGAGTCTCAACATCCGCGACGAGGTGCGGCTGATCGTGCTCGACTCGGCTCCCGAGTGCGAGGGCTACTTCTCCGCCGGCATGGAGGCCATCGGCTACAAAGCCGACATGGTCTTCCAGATGATGGACGCCTTCCACAGTTTCCTGCTCGCCATGGCGCAGGTGGGAAAACCCGTGCTGGCCGTCGTCGAGGGCGTGGCGAACGGCGCGGGCTGCGAGCTCGCCACCTTTTGCGACCTCGTCATCGCCAGCGAGAACGCCCGCTTCCTCCAGCCCGAGATTAAGTTGGGGGTCTTTCCGCCCATGGGCGCGATCGTCTATCCCCGCGTCATCGGGCCAAAACGCGCCATGGAATTGCTGCTCACCGGCGAGTCCATCAACGCCCAGCAGGCCCTGACGATGGGGCTCGTCAATCGCGTGGTCCCGCAGGCGGCGCTGAAAGAATCCGTGGACGCCCTCGTCAAACGTATCGCCGATCAGAGCGGGCCGGTCCTCTCCATGCTGAAACAGGTCATCTTCGAAGGGACGTGGAGGCCCTTCGAAGAAGCTCTTAAACGTTCCCAGGACATTTACCTGAACCAGTTGTTCGAATTGGAAGATTCCCAGGAAGGCCTGCGCGCCCTGGTCGAAAAACGCAAGCCGGTTTGGAAAAACAAATGAATGATGAATGGTGAATAGTGAATGGTGAATTCAGGGCGCCGCACGAGAAGTTTCCCCAATCCAATTCACCATTCACGATTCACCATTCGCCATTTGCCGCTTCCGTCTCAAAGCAGTCGCTATAATTCCTTCAGCGCCTTTTCGATGTCGTCGAGGGCGGACTTGGAAACCTCGCTCGGCAACGCATCGTGCTCGCGTCGTCCGTAGACGTGGTCCCCGACCTTGGCGAGTTCGACGGTCTCGCTTTCATTCTTTTCACCGAATTGAGCTTTGAACCGGTAGGGCGGCGTGGACAGTCCAAGCGCTTCGAGCTTGTCGCTTTTGGGAAAAGATTCCGCGCGCAAGTCGCGCAGGTTGTCGAGAAGGGCTTCAACTTTGTTGGTGGGAACATCCTTCGCCGTGGGTGCGATTTGCTTCCATTTATTCTGCGGCTGCTTCACGAACGTTCGGGAGCCGCCAGGCGTCTCGACTTCCAACTGCTTCACCTCAAACGACGAGAAAGTGAAAAGGTCTTTGCCGCGCAGGTCACTCGGATCCTTCTCAAATTCGCTGACGAAACCGGAGTCGAGCGTGAAGACCGGGGCAAGCGCTGAGTTGACGGCGTAATAGCTCGTGCCCGCTTTCTTGCCCAGCGCGAGCGTCTGCGTAACCCCTGCGCCGCCGAGCTTGAGGGTCAGCTCGGGCGCCCCAAAGCCGTACTTGCCGGTGTTCCCTTTATCCTCGGCCGCCACGCTCGCCATGTTGAGGTTTTCGAGGCGGTTGACCATCCCCTCCACCACGAAGCGGTCGGCGCGCACGGCGGGCGGCAGGACCAAGTCCCAGACCCCCTCGGGATTCTTCACGACCGTGAAGTGCTTCGTCTTCGTCTGCACTTCGATGCGCTGGAGTTGTCCGGCGGGGATGGTGACGGCACGCTTGTCCCGCAGGTCGAAAAGCTTCTTATCGAGAGATGATTTCAGATAGCTCGCCAGCGTCACGACGCGGGGAATTCCGGCCACCTGCGCGTAGACGCCGCCGCTGGTCGGTGTTTCGTCGCCGAGATGCAACTCGAATTTCTGCGGCTTCGCATCCGTCGTCACGTCCAGGGTGACGGAAGGCGAATCGAGGCCGAAATCCTGGAGGTTTGCCGGCTTCTGTTCCACCACCTGATCGATTGTGGCGTTCGAGAGACTGCTGAGCAGGGACGAAACCGCGGAGGAGTCTGCGGCGAGTTTTTGGGGCTCAACGATCGTCCAGTTCGAGCCTTCGCG
>JAIQGB010000484.1 GCA_020072905.1 Terriglobia bacterium
CGCATCTTCCATTACATGTGGCAATACACCTACAACCTGCGTGGCCTCTACGAGACGCCGACACTGCGGACCTCCCTCGAGGAAGCTGCCGCGGGCCGCGCGGAGGCCGCCAAAATTATCGAGGAAGCGCGCCAAGCTGGACGGACGATCCTCACGGAAGTGGAGTCCAAACGCCTCCTCGCCGCCTATGGGCTGCCGACCACTGAGGCACAGGTCGCCACAAGTGTCGATGAGGCCGCCACGCTTGCGAAGAAGATCGGCTATCCGGTGGTGTTGAAGCTCCATTCCGAAACCATCACGCACAAGACTGACGTGGGCGGAGTCCGACTCAACTTGGCGGACGCCGAGGCGGTGCGCCGCGCCTATCGCGCCATCGAAGCCGCCGTGACGGAGAAGGCTGGCGCGCAGCACTTCCAAGGCGTCACGGTGCAGCCCATGGTGAAGCTGGACGGCTACGAGCTGATCATCGGCTCGAGTCTGGACGCACAGTTCGGCCCCGTGATCCTCTTCGGGACCGGCGGGCAGCTCGTGGAGGTATTCAAGGATCGGGCGCTGGCGCTGCCGCCGCTCAATACCACGCTGGCGCGCCGTTTGATGGAGCAGACCAAAATCTATGCCGCTTTGAAAGGCGTGCGCGGGCGCAAGGCCGTGGATCTCGCCGAGCTCGAACAGATTCTGGTGCGCTTCAGCCATCTGGTGGTTGAGCAGCGGTGGATTAAGGAAATCGATATTAACCCGCTGCTTGCCTCCGAAGACCGACTCATCGCCCTCGACGCGCGCGTCGTGCTGCACGGCCCGGAAGTCACCGAGGACGCTGTGCCCAAGCTCGCCGTCCGGCCGTATCCGGCGCAGTACACCTCCACATGGACGATGAAGGATGGGACCGAAGTCACCATCCGGCCCATCCGCCCGGAGGACGAGCCTCTGGTCGTGAAGTTTCACCACACCCTCTCCGAGCAGAGCGTGTACATGCGCTACTTCCACATGATCGCGCTCAGCCAGCGCATCGAGCACGAGCGGCTGACCCGCATCTGCTTTGTGGATTACGACCGGGAGATTGCTTTGGTGGCCGACTACAAAGACCCGGCGAGCGGAGAGCATGAAATCCTTGCCGTGGGACGCCTTGCGAAGGAGCCGGGCACCGCCGAAGCCCAATTCGCCGTGCTGGTCGCCGACCCGGTGCAAGGAAAAGGGCTCGGCTCGGAATTGCTGATGCGGATTCTGGACGTCGGCCGTCAGGAGAAAGTCCGCACGATCACCGCCGAAATTCTGCCCGACAACTACGGCATGCAGAAACTCTGCGAGCGGCTGGGCTTCCGCCTGGAACGCGACCAGGAAGAAGGCGTCGTCAAGGCGCGGATTGAGCTGTAGTGCTGGACTCTGACCGCCGTAGAGACTGCCCGGTGAGCCGTCTCAGAAAGGCGAAATCAAAGGTCAAAAGGCAAAGGTCAAAGGCCAAAAGTACCGAGAGGGCAGGCCTTGTGCCTGCCCTACATTTCGCTAGCGCAATGTGGCCGCGCGGAGCTCAGTCGGGTATGATTCTTGCGAATCGAATGCCGAAGGCTCGAACCGTCATCACTCTCGAAAGTCGCATCCTCCGAGAACTTGACCGAAGGGTTCACGAGGGTCATTTCACCAACCGCAGTAACGCCATCCAAGTTGCCCTGGGGGAAATGCTCGAATCGCGACGACGGCGCCGGCTCGCGAAAGCTCTTCGGAAGGTGAGTGCAAGGAAGGAACAAGCTCTGGCCGAACAGTTTTTGCCGGTGAACCAGCGTGGCCCGAATACTGCTAAATGCTCACGCCTGAAAGCAGAAAGCTGGCCACCCACAACCCACATCGCACAACGGACCACGGACGTTCTTCCACTGCTGCTATAATCGTCCCTCGGAAATGACACCTCCTTTGGTCGGTAGCAAGTTCAAAACCATCGAGTGGACGGACGACGGCGTGCGGATGATTGATCAGACCAAGCTCCCGAGGAGCGAGGTCTATGTGACTTGCCGCACGTATCAGGAAGTGGCGGAGGCCATCCGCTCGATGGTGATCCGCGGCGCGCCGGCGATTGGCGTGGCGGCGGCAATGGGCGTGGCGCTGGGAGTGAAGAATTCCGGCGCGCGAACGATTCCCGAATTGCGCGCGGACTTTGAGGCGATTGCCGACACGATCGGTAAGACCCGCCCGACGGCCGTCAACCTCTTCTGGGCCATCGAGCGGATGCGCACCGCGTTCAAGAATTCTCTTTCTTGCCACACGACCGATGCGCAAAACATTGCCTTTACCAAAGCCTGCCTAGAGGATGAAGCCAAGCGAATTCTCACCGAAGACATCGCTATCAACGAAGCAATGGGCAAACACGGTGCTGCGCTGATGCCGGATTCGGGCACGGTGCTCACCCACTGCAATGCTGGCGCACTCGCCACGGGCGGTTACGGCACGGCGCTGGGGGTGATTCGCTCCGCCGTCGCCGCGGGGAAGAAAATCAACGTCTTTGCTGACGAGACTCGGCCATTCCTGCAGGGCGCGAGGCTGACGGCTTGGGAGCTGGCCAAAGATGGCATCCCCGTCACCCTCATCACTGACAACATGGCTGGGCACT
>JAIQGB010000083.1 GCA_020072905.1 Terriglobia bacterium
CATCGCCGGTGCCATCGCCCTGGGTGCGGCGCTCGACTACGTGAGCGCGATCGGTATCGAAGCGATCGCGGCGCACGAGGCGGATCTGCTCGACTATGCGACTGCGGCCGCGCGCGAGTTGCCGGGCCTGCGCCTCATCGGCACGGCAAGTCAGAAGGCGAGCATCTTGTCCTTTGTCCTGGATGGAGTGCACGCCCACGACGCCGGCACCATTCTCGATCATCAAGGCGTGGCCGTGCGCGCCGGCCATGGGTCATCGGAATTGATCCACGTCACGGTCGTGCCCCGTTTCACCGTCAGCACTCGGGGCCCGAAGCTGAAGTTGTCGATCTTGACCTGGTATTGGTTGCTCGAATTGATCTCTTGGCTGGCAGCCGGCTTGGCGTGACTGAACTTCAACACACCGAAGGCCAAAAGTAGAGCGGTTGCGACGGTTAAACGCAGAGTGATTTTTTTCATGTTCATTTTCTCCTTTTAGGAATTGGTGATTACTGACGAGTGACAAGTGTGAGAACAGAATCCCGATCACCCGACGCATGTAAAACCCGATTGACAGCTCTATTCGCTCTCACTGGTCAGTTGCTCTTGTTACGCCAGCGATGAATCCACGATCGCCAGCGAGTGCTTCCCCTGGACGTAGCTCACATTGGTCAAGCCGAGCAGGCTGCGAAGTTGGTCCGCCTCCACTTTCATCGGCCCTGGCGAAGGCCCCTGACCCGGCGCGGGTTGCGGGAATGCAGTTGAGGTGGCGGTGTGAAATTTGATGTTGCCTTCCACCTTCTGCATGGTCTGGTGGATGTGGCCGTTGAGCACGGTGACGGACCCGAAGCGCCTGAGATATGAAAGTGCCTGCGTGCTGTCTTCCGTTCCCCAACCCCACTCGGGATACACGGCCCAGAGAGGGATGTGCGCGAAGACCACGATGGGGGTACTGCTTTTCAATCGCTTCACATCTTTTTCCAGCCACTCGAGTTGCTCCGGGCCGAGCGTGCCGAGTCCACCCGCCTTGAGGTTCATCACATTGACCAGGCCGATGAAGTGGACCCCATTCTTCTCGAAACTGTACCAGCCGCCCCCCTGCGATGCCTTGCCGTAGCGGTCCAGGTAGTCCTTGCCGTTGTCGGTCAAGACGTCGTGCTCGCCCGGGACGAAAAACACATCTTTCGCGCTTGCGCCCTTCAGCATCTGGTCCACCATATCGAATTCAGCGGCTTTGGAAAGGTGGCTGATGTCCCCCGTGTGGAGTATGAATGCCGGCGGTGTAGGCAAGGAGTTGATTCGGTCAATCGCCACCTGGAACGTCGCAGCGACATCGGGATTGGCCGCTTTGTTGAACCCCATGTGGCTATCGCTGATCTGCACGAAGCTCAGCTCGCCTTTCAGCTTCGAGGGGTGCATTTTGCCTGCGCCCCCGAGGGCATAGGAACTGAGGACACCGCCCTTGATGACGCAGAGCGCGCCGGTGCCCGCCCACGCCATGCACTTCAAAAAGCCGCGGCGGTCGACGCCGTCGACATTCGGCCCGTTATCGCGAATGTAATTGTCCGTGATACCAGAGGAACCGTTCTTCAACATATTGCATCTTCCTTTGCGCGTGTCGCGCTTAACCCCGGCGGTGAATTCAGCCGCCTTCACGGTGCCGTACTGACTTGCCCCTTTGAATACTCCCGGAAAAAGGACTGAATAAGATCCGGGAATAAAATAGAGGGGAACGTAGTCTTACTTGATTAGCGGTTCATAGTTTCCCGAAAGCGGCCTCGTCTCCCGCCAGCTTGCACCGCCAAGGTAGCTTCGTATTCCAGATCCGTGAGCATAGTTTCTCTCTTTTGGTTTCCGATGGATCTAGTCCAACGGATTAATCGAGCCCTCCGATGTCGCCACATGGCGCCACATCTTTGAGTTGCTCGGCAACAAACGAGGAGGGGTCCAGGAGGGTCACGCAGCGACCCCTTAGTGTCTTTAGGAACTCGATTCCGGTGGCATCGACAAATGGAACGTCCGCCAGGTCGAGGGTCAACCGCACCCCGTCGCCGAGACCGTGCATATCGCAGGATCTCCGGAGCTCCTCAACCCAGAGGCCCGTCAACCGACCTTCCACCCGAATTTTTACGGCCTCATTCGACGAATCGACGATCGTTATCCTTAGCATTTCGTTGCACCCTACTAGGCTCCCGCAGCGGTATGAAGCAGTCGGCATGCCAATCAGAGAGCTGGATTGCGCGAAGATCCTGCGGAAGGTCGCGAGGGTCTTACGCGGGCCTATTCGCGTGCCCGAGAGGATGCCAGACGAATCAATGGCCTTAGTAAGTGAGCCAGTTGCGAGGATTCGTGTCGCCTTCGCGCGCTAAGTTGGCAACCAGGATGGCAAGCTGAGGGGCCATTCCCTTCGGCGGGCGTTCCGACAGGCGACGCGCCGACCACCACATTTGGTATGCGCAAGCGAAGTGTCCTGGAAGGAATCACGACGGGCGGTGGCGAGAGCGCTTGATGCCGAGCTTAGCCATCCGGTGGCGGAGGGTGTTGGGATGGAGATTCAGGATTTTCGCCGCACCTCCTGGCCCGTCAACCACTCCACCTGCCTGCTGAAGGGCGGCCAGGATATGGCTTCGCTCCACTTCTTCCAACGTAAGGAGTCTTGAAGATGGGACGTCGGCTGACGACGCCTCTGGAGCAATAATCTCAGGGGTCACAAGGCCTCCTCCGGAGGCAACAACCGGCACAAGATCCTGGTCCAGCCGGAGAGTCGGGCCCGCCGATAAGACGACCGCTCGCTCCATCACGTTCTGGAGTTCACGCACGTTCCCAGGCCATGGATAGCTCGTCAGCCTGTCCATAGATTCCTGTGGAACGCTTTCGATATTCTTCCCGAACCGCCTGGAGAACCGCGATACGCAGAGCGCCACAAGCTGGGGAATGTCGGAGCGGCGTTCCCGCAAGGGTGGCAGTTCTAGGGGAAAAACGTTGAGGCGGTAGAAGAGATCGGAGCGGAAGAGGCCAGCCCCGACTGCCTCCCACAGGTTGCGGTTGGTGGCGGCAACCACGCGCACGTTCACGTGCAGAGGACGGCTGCTGCCCACCGGCTCGAACTCCTGTTCCTGCAGAACGCGCAGCAGCTTCACCTGCGTCTCCAAGGGCAGTTCTCCGATTTCGTCAAGGAAGATGGTCCCGCCGTCGGCGAGCTCGAAGCGTCCGATCCGCCGTTCGAGGGCGCCGGTGAAAGCTCCCTTAACGTGGCCGAAGAGCTCGCTCTCGACAAGGCCTGCTGAGATGGCGCTGCAGTTCACTTTCACCAGGGCACGATCCTTGCGCGCGCTGCGGTTGTGGATGGCCCGCGCGATCAGCTCCTTCCCGGTTCCCGTCTCTCCGTAGATGAGCACGGTAGAGTCCGTTGGGGCGACCTGTTCGACCTTGCGGAGCACGGACAGAAGGGCAGGGCTGTTGCCGACGATCTCTTCGAAGTTGTGCTCAGTGCGGATCTCCTCCTGGAGGTAAACGTTCTCTTTCTCCAGTCGCACCTTCAGCGCCGCGATTTCTTCATAAGTGTTCATGTTCTCGACAGCCAAGGCGACTTGATTCGCTACTTCTTGCAGGAACTCCGCATCCGCTTCGGAATACTGGTTCGTCGTCTCACTCGCCACATGGAGAGTGCCGAGACACCTTCCCCTGACAATCAGTGGAACCACGCAGTGGGGTTTGATCCCATCAGCCAGGAAGCGACGATCGCTTGGGCATTGCTGTTCCTTTTCAAGATTGCGGCGCAGGGCTGGACGCCGATGTTCGAAAACCCACCCCGCGACGCTTTGCTTCCGGTCGAACTCCAGCCCGTCTCGGAAGTAATCGGAGCGCAGGCCTTCCGTCACGACGCGGAACGTGTCTCTCTCCGGGTTATAGAGGGTAAAGGCAGCCTTGTTGAAAGGGATCAGGCGGCGCAAGGTCTCGGCAACGGAGTGCAGCAGGGCGTCCTGCGTGAGGTTGGTGATGATGGCATTGTTGATCTCAAGGAGAATATGCGACCGCTCTTCGCTCTTCCGCAGCGCCTCTTCCGCCTGCTTCCGCTCCGTGATATCGACGAAGGTTATGACGGCACCGAGGGTTCTGCCCTCCCGGAATATTGGATGGGACCAAAACTCCACCGGAAAGCAGGTGCCGTCCTTTCTCCAATAAACCTCATCGTCTCGATGAACGCCCTGGCCGTTCTGAAAGCCTATGTAAATGGGGCACTCCTCGATCGGATATGGCCTGCCGTCTGCCCGAGTGTGGTGTTCCAGCGCATGCATGTTTTTCCCGAGCAATTCGGAAGGATCGTGATATCCAAGCAGGCGCACCGCTGCAGGATTACAGAAAAGGCAGGTACCCTCGGGATCGCAACCGAAGATCGCCTCCGCGGCGGAATCGAGTATGAGCCGGACTCGCTCCTCACTATCATGCAGCGCCTCTTCAGCATTTTTTCGCTCCGTGATGTCCTCGGAGAGCGCCATAATGAATTGCGGCACCCTCTCGGTGCCAGGAACAAGAGAAACGTTGTTGCGGACCCAGATCAGACTGCCATCCTTGCGTCGATATTTCTTCTCGATCTGAAACTGCTTTCGCTTTCCCTCCAGCAGTTCAGCAGCGAGCGCCCAATTGGCTTCGCGGTAGTCCTCATGAGTAAGGTCAAGAAATGAAAGCGCCCGGAGTTCCTCCTCGCTGTAACCCACCATTTTCTGGTAGACGGGATTGGTGGCCAGGAAGCGGCCCTTGAGGTCGGTCAGCGCAACACCGATGGCGGAATTCTCAAAGACGGACCGCCACCGCTCCTCGCTCTTACGGAGTGCCTCTTGCGTCCGCTTGCGCTCGGTGATGTCTTTAGAATGCGTCATAATAAATCGCGGCAACAAGACAGATACTTTGCATTTGACAGGATGTGAAAATATCTCCTAGCCTAATCACCCACACGCGCGTCAGTGCAATGTCAGGTTCCTGTGCGAGGCCTTGCACGATCTTCGCCAGGACCGAATCCAGGCCCTGTGATTGCGCCACAGCAAGAATTACCCTCTGGAGAGTTTCGATGTTCAAAAATCGGCCCCCAGAAAGCCAGCTGTAATTTGGTTGCCCTGGTCCCTATTCTAAGCCCTTATGCCCATATAGTGTACGTCATTCGGAGCTGGACGGCATTCCCATATGCCTTTAGGCCCTTGGGTGCAGGGACGAGGCTTCCCATCAACACCCGCTGTTCAGACTTGGATAGATCGGTGTTTGCTGCGGTGGCGGCCCAATATCAGGGGAAATGGGGCCCGCCAGCAAGGGCCTTTAGGCTACTGTTACTGGAGGAGCGCCGCTAAGCATGATTGGGCTTATGGCTGGATGTTTGGGCCTTGAATTCGAGCATCTTTATCGACCCCATTAGTGGCAGTTAACAGGACCGATCTGAATCACTAATGGGGGGGCTGTTCACGACAGTTACCCAATATTCCGATTCAACGCGGGCAGTTTCCGAAATGCCGAATTCACAGCCAACCACCCACCAACGTCAGAGGAGGAACGGCAAGGCGGTGGGGTTGTTTCCGAGTCGTCGGCGATCCGGAAACTATCCGCGCAATTGTTCGCTGCGTCCTCCACCAGCCTGATTGTCTCCGAGTACGCCATTACCCTCCCGCAACCGAAAAACGGGTGGTTCCATTCTGCAATCTTATTGGTCGGAAGGAGACCATCTCCAACCTTCACAGCGCGCGCGAGGCGAAAACCTCTTGCCATTCGGCCTCGCTCGGCGTGTGTCCTGAAACACTTAACGGGCGTTGGTGCGGGTGTATACTATTGCAGCGGCGGGATCCGCACTTATGTCAACCTCCTCGCCCGCTGTAGACGAAATTGAGCAGTATCGCACCTCCGTGACGCGCTACATCCGCCACCTCGTTCGGGATGCCGGCGAGGCTGAAGACATTGCGCAAGAAACGCTCCTTCGGGCACATCGTCTACGCAGCACATTGCGGGATCCAGCAGCACTGGAAAGCTGGCTTTACCAGATTGCGACCCATGTCAGCATCGACATTTTACGGCAGCGGGCGCGGGATGTTCAGCGACAGGTTGGAACGCCAATCGAAGAATTACCCATCGCAGACCAAGCTCGGCCATCGCCGCTCACCATCATCCAGCAAACGGAGATGAGTGAGTGCGTGCAGCGCTACGTTGCCAATCTCTCCGATGCCTACAAGTCGGTGCTGCTGCTGCACGACTCTGACGGACTGACTTCCGAGGAGATTGCCCACCTGCTCCGAGTTCCCCTGACCACTGTCAAGATGCGCCTGCATCGCGCACGCCGGAAGCTGCAGGCCGCCCTGAACAACGCCTGCGCATTCGGACGCGATGAACGGGGCGTTTTCATCTGTGAGCCGAAACCGGGTGGCAAGTAATCGTCGAAATCGGATTGATGAGCGCTCGACCGCTTGTCCCCGCGCCCGGTTTTGACTGCTCTACTTTTCCTCTTGTTCAGAGCAACACCAGCCGTGGCCAGTTGGGGAATTCGAATCCTTCTCAAGCAACGGCTTAAGGAGAATGCAGGCTCCGATCACGATAAGAACGATGGCAAAGACCGGCACGTTCAATTTGAAGAACTCCCCCAGCCCGGCGAACAATGCAAGAATACCCACGACTAGGCTGAAAGCGCTCATTTTGATCCGATTGCAATAGCGAATCGCATTGAGCCCAAGCATGATGAGCCCCGCCGCAATCAGCCAACTCCCATGTGGGATCTGCGTCTCGGGCACCAGCCAGATGGTCCCGGTGGTGATTAATAGCACTCCCCAGCCGAAATCATCCAGACGCTTCTTCAAAGTAACCTTTCTTGTATTCTCATCACCTGAATTTGGTTTGTCGTTTGTGCTCATAGTTCCCTCCAACTAAGACTCGCGTGCAAAACCCAGAAATATCTCTCACCCCCAGGTATCTTCGACACGTAGCAGGACGGGTCTCCCCGCAAAAGGATAGGAGCCACATCTGATTCACACATTCAGAAAGATTCCTTGCCTGCACGGATCTTCGCCTCCTCCAAAGCCCTTCGTCCAGCGGCGAGCGGTTTGTCCATGCGGGCAACAACATCCGCCCCAACTGCCTTCGCGAAGCAATCGAGCCTTTGAACGTTTGCAGCTATCGGCAGGGTTTTATCTACATCCTGCCACGCACTGCCTTCTTTCAACGCCCGTATGACCATCCTTTCAGCGCACGTTTCGCAGCCACCAGCAATAACCATGGCTATCGGAATCAAGTCCTGAAGCTTAGCCTCCTGCCTCGGCTGCAACGGTCGCGGTTCGGCCGCGATACTTTGGGAATCAATCTTTTTTTGAACCGTACACATGCCTGTTTTCTCCTTTCCACGAGCCTCAACTGTCCTTCGGTCTTCATACTCAAGGTCGAAAACGGCTGGCAGAAGGATACAAGTTTATTCGCAGGAGCCGCGCCGAAGCCGAATGGACGACAGAGTGACCAGTCGCAGTGCACAAGTGAGCGATCCAGAAACGGCAAAGGAGAAGCGAAAGATGGGGTTTTGGACGAGTTGTCGCCGACTCGGAAATTGAAACCTTAGGGGCACATTCTTTGATAACTATTTTGAACGGGGTCTCCCTTGGAGAGTCCCCTGGGCATATCCCGTGGCGTAGCCACACGGACGTGGCATGTTCCTTGAGCCCGCCCCCCGACTGCATCAAATGGGCGGATCGAGCGGACCCGCATCTCATTGACTCTTCAAAGCGGAGGCCCGTCGGTTCTGACTGTGCCAAAGGATGTGTTTTGGGACAGTTTCTATGAGGCCTCTCGAAGAACAGGGGTCAAGGCGCAGAGGCTGAAGAGCAAAGGCAACCCATCACTCACACGCACCTCCGACCGTCGTAGTAGATTATGCGTAGGAGGTCACAGCTCGATTGCCTTCAAGACTGCGCGGTCAACATCCCCGTAGAAGATCACGTCGAGTTTCTCAACCGTTTCTTCGGGAAGGGCTCCAAACTGCGACTTGTTCGAAATCGGCACCAGGGCGCGAAGCGCTCCGTTCTCAAGAGCGACCTGCAATGGTTCGGTAATCGAAGGAACTCCCTTTAAGTTGCCTTGAATCGTCAAGTCACCCATCACCACGGTTCCAGCCTGGACGCGCCGATTCTGGATCGCCGACATGACTGCCACGTAGAAGGCTACACCACAGGTGCATTCGATTCGTGCTCCGGAGAGATCCACTGCCTCTGTGCAGATGTCCTTCTGTGCTAACAGTGATGTGAGGCCGAGCTTTTCCTTCACGACCTGAAGGTAACTCACAGCGCGATTCAGCGATTCCTTCAACCCTTTCTCGAGGCCACCCGGCGTGCGGATCTTTCCGGTACCCGCCGTCAGGGAAACCTCGAGTCGGAAAAGCCCTACTTTCCCTTCGGCATCCGCGGCGACAGTGTAAAGCGAGCCCGGCGGCAATGGATCCTGGGAAATGGCGCCCTTACCCCCTTGTTCGGGCACCGCAACAGTGCGTTCGGTCCCATCCTCTTGAGTGATGTAGGAAAAACTCGTCTTATAGAATTCGAACGACCCGCGTTTTTTGAGTTGCTCCTTGACGCGGCGCCGTCCCTCCAGCGCCAATTCCAAGTAAGTCCGCAGTTCCTCCTTCGTATAGTCCCCGTCAGGGTGCAAGAGCTTGAGCAAACCGCTGGCCGTCTTCTTGACAGCGGTAGCGTCCCGCCCTTCCACGTGGGACCCGAACCGATAATGTCGTTCTACTGCATCGAAGCGATTGTCTTTCCTCAAGACGCGAAATGCCTCGGCGATGTAGTCAGTTACAAAACCGTAGTGCGTGGTCAGGATGTCCTTGGAGTTCTTTGGAGTCTCCCATCCTGGCATGTAGAAATGAAGTCGGTCGATGACTGCGAGGTCAAATTCGTCAGGAAGAGGCTGGAACAGATCGGTTGCTGCATTTTGGACAAGGCTCTCCACGGGCTGGTTGAGGTTTCCAACAAAGACCAATGAGGCGTCGGCGTGAACCTGTGTCACTCCTCTACTGAATCGTCCGTTCGCCATATAGTCTTTCATGATTTGGATCGTATCTGGGTCATTAACCTTCATTCCGCCCACTTCATCGAATGCGACGACATCCCAATGACCTACGAGCCCAACCTGCCGCCGCGCATTGTTGTAGAACAGATTCGCGCTGCTGGCTTTACCACCAGAGATCAGAATGCAGTACGGTGACATCTCGCTAAAGGCATATGACTTCCCAGTGCCGCGGGGGCCAAGCTCGATGAAGTTATAGTTCTTCTCGACGAACGGGACAAAACGAGAGAGGAGCAAGAGCTTTACGCGTTCATCGAAACGCGCCGGCTCAAGTCCCGTGCTACGCAGCAGTGCGTCTATCCATTCATTCGTCGTGAATCCCTTGCGACCCGTGCAGTATTCTTCGAAGTCGAAACGAGCCAGCTGAATAGGCTTCAATTCGGAGACGTGAAACGGGCTTCCCTTGCCGCCGTCCTCATTCGGCCGATACTCGATGTCAACAATTGCCCAGATCCCTCCTTCGAGGAGGCGCTCGAATCGCCGGTGAAACTCTTCCGGAATATGAATCCGCGAGTAGCTGAAGTTGTCCATTGAAGCCCAGTATTTCGTCTCGCTGGGCAGGAAGCGCACCTCAACACGGTCGATAAATCGGTGTCGGCCGTGCTGTTCGACAAGCGACTGTGCCTTGTTAGCCTCGTCATGGCGAAAGTAGTTGGTCTTCAGGGTTTCCTTCACGGCATCGATGCCAATTCGGATTTCATTTTCGTCGTCCGACGCGCAGTATTTGCCAAGCAGGTATTCGAGGACGTAAGAGGGAACGTTCTCCCCACCTTTGATCTGGTGCAGTAAGTCTTTCCGGACCACCCGTCCAGCAAAGGTCTGGGTGAGCTTGGCATCGAGTGCGTCGGACTGCATGTTCGCTCCCTATTACTCCATTATCGAGTTCTTTAGCTTCAGGCGGCTGAAGATCGCCCCAGTCGTGGGCTCGGTTGCACGAATCTCTGCCGAGGGCCCGGAGAAATCGTCGTGGATGCGAACGGGAACCTGTGTTTCCTGGCCTTTCTCGAGTTTCACCAAACCCGTCGCCGGATCACGAGCGTCGCAGTCGGCCGCTTCCCCGACGATTTTGGCCTTTGGCCCCGGACCGTCGTAAGCATCAATGCGCACTGTGAGTGAATCCGCAAGCAGGGCGTTGAACCAGACCTTCACTCCGACCACGCGACTCGTAAATAGGTCTGCACGGTATCGGATTTCAACTTCCTCAGCAGCCTTTCCAGTCACTTGCCGTCCGCGCGCTTGCAGAACCACGACGGGAACAATGCACTCCTGCAGGGATAATCCCTCGTGGAAGTAACTCTGGCCAGCGACGAACACGCTAAATCCAGTGGGGACTACAAACTCTCGTATGGGTCCTGTAATGCCCAGGCGCGGAGCCGCGAACACCATGACTCCCTGCGGCGTCGAGAAACTACTCCCAAGTAGACATCGCCGTTTCACTGTCTTCCATTCCCCTGGTGGCGGCTGGATCACTGTCCCAGGCGCAACCTCCGGGAGTAGTACATGGCCATGGTCCGCCGCATAGACGAATACCTCAAATCCCAGTCCAATGAGCCTGTCGGTAGCAGCGCGTACGTCCCCGATAATGCCCGTCATCAACTTCCGGGCAAGGTAAAGGCTGAGGCCTTCACCCAGTGCATCGATCTCCTGCGTTCGGACCACCACTAGGTCAGCTTTCCCGACTTTCTCCTGCAATTTCTTTGGAGAGATGGACAACACATCGCCTATAGGAAACTCGCGGAATCGGTCGCCGTAATTCTCGCCAAGAAGACCCATTCGGTCGGCGGAGTTGCAGAGTGCCCTTCCTGCGATCGCAGGTACCACATCGCTACCATCTTCCACCAACGTATAGGCACCATCGGCGCCAGGCATGAGCGCAGCCATGCCGCATGTAGTTGTGGTGGGCAGCACAGTTGCCGCTGATGCGATGGTCACAGAGCCAAGGGAGTCGAGCGTACCTCCCAGGTCTCTTCCCATCTCATACCGCATTGAATCGACCAGGAAGTAAGCTACTTTTCGGCGTTCTTCTAGTGCTGGAGTAACGTATCTGTCGAAGACCTGAGTTTGACGAAGGACACCCTCGGGCGGCCAACCTTCTCGTTCCGCGGCTCTCAAGAAAACCGCTTGTGCCGCTCCAACCACTTCGGTGTATCGCTGCCGGCAAATGGTGACCAAACCAGCCACTTCTTCGTCCTCAGCACAGACGGCGGCTCCCTGTTCGACGAGCCTTTGCTGACGGTCCGTTTGCCAGAACCCTTCCGTGGCAGTGTAAGCCTGGACCAACTCGCGAACAGTAGCACCCGTCTTAAGGACTTCCTTGCTCCAAGCCTCGACAGCAACGAGGAAATCGATGCAACGTTCGGCAAGCTTCCAAAGGAGCGCTCGTTCAGGGATGTAGCGCCATACGGATTGCCGGCGTTGTTCAACCACTTGGCGCGCCTCTGTGAGGTTTCCGGCATTCGCCAAGGACTCCAGCCTTTTCAGATAAGCTCGTTCCTCAAACGGGAATGTATCGCAACTTCCTAACTCCGGCCGGTCAGCGGCCAGCTCGGGTAGCCGAAGCTCCTTCTCGACCCGGCCCGCCAGCGCAATGTAGCCGTCGCGGGTGTCATCGGAGGTTCGCATTCTTTCGCACAGCGAGTAGATCGCTTGACGGTATTCGTCCGCTGCTCGGGCCACACCGGTCAACTGGTCTGGCAAGACTCCCGGCAGGTCCAAGGCGAACTCCGAGAGAAGAACGTAGCGCCCCAGATGTTCAAGAATCGATTCCAAGGCGGTGACACGCGAAGGCGGGACAAAACCCAGGCCGGCTTGAAGCAGCCGGAGCAACTCGTTGCTGGCCCCGGTCACACCGGTCAACTTTTTCGGGGAGTCATCCCGGCACAAAAGCTGTGCTGTAACTTCGATCAGTGAATCGCTGCCAAGGGCTTCCTGAAGCAACGGATAGCGAACGCTCTCCCCCAAGCCCTCGATGAGTGCAAGATTTGGACGCCCTTCCGCAAAGAGGCGATCGATCTCGCGAGCCTGGTCCGGCGTCGCCTGGCGCGCCAGTGACTGAAACGTTTCCGCTTCCTTATCCCCGAATGCGACCCCCACCAAGGCAAAGCCTTCAAAGGGATCCTCGCGCCGCTGGTCATCAGTTCGGCCGCGCGGCCAGGGACAGTAGATCAAAAGGCTCCCGTTCTTCACTGAAGGGGAGTAGCTCACGTCGTTCAATCCGCACAACACTTCATCGGCCTGTCGGCGAGCGCGAAGCCGGGAGGCTGCGGCAAGTATCGCGGTACAATTGGGCGCAGCGAAGACACGCGCGATTTCTTCGAATGCCTTCTCCCCATCGTACCAAACCACCACCCGCTTCTGTTCGAGAAGGTCAACGAGCCGTTTCTTTAGATATGCCGTTAGGCTCAATCTTCATCTCCCAACACGGATTGTTCGAACTCTTCCTTTTGTTTTCGCGACCTCTTCCTTTTGCTCGGTTTAGCCGACACTTCGCAGAGTTCTTCCAGGCCGTGAGCAATGGCGATAGAGCGATTGTGCTTGCAGACCTCACGCACGTCTTTGCGCCACTTCGGGAGGCGGAACAGCTTCCACAGGGGCGACGCGGTAACGAGCACGCCATCGTTGAGGTTGGGCTTGTAGGGGAGGCCAGCAACGCGCTGCAATTCATCGCGGAACTCGCACAGTTCTTCGAGAAACACCTTTGTCTCTTCAAAAGCATCTCGCAGCTTCGAAGCTGCGCGACCCGCGGCACCAGGTAGATCGGATTCAATCTGGCGAAGTTGTTTTTCGACCTCATCAATCTTGGGTTTTACGTACTTGTTGAGGGCGGTGTATAGAGTCTGGTCGTTCAGGCGGTGATAGTAGATCCAGAGCGTGTAGGACCCCGAAGCGGTCGAGAGTGGCCAGTAGATGGGTGCCTGGCGGCGGCTCTTCGAGTAGCGTTTGAGGTGGTCGGCAAAGAATAAGGCCGGCTTGCGGAGGTATTCTCTCAAGTCCTTCACGTCCAGGATTTCACAGGCTTCCTGCTCGATAGCCTCAGAGCGATCTTTCCAAATTACCGTAAGGACTTGCCTGACGCGGAGGACGATGTCGTCGCGATGTGGTTGGGTGCCGTCCACGCCAAGGTCATCCACCAGGATGCCGTCCCACGGAATTTCGAGGGGGTAATGCCACTGGCCGGCGGCTTGGAGGCGGCGAACGTCGTCTTGGGTTAGCGGCAGGCCTTGGTCGTTCTGAAGAATCCCCGGCGGACAGCCCGGCAGAGGCGCGAACGGGTCGGCTCCACAAACGGTGATCGTGCTCGGAATTGAATCGCCCTATGTGTGGAGCTTTTTCGAATCGTGCCAGACCGCGGGTACTATCACC
>JAIQGB010000485.1 GCA_020072905.1 Terriglobia bacterium
GGGACGCCTGGCCCGGCTCCTGGTGAAAGAAGGCGACACCGTGACAGCGGGGCAGTTGTTGGCGACGATCGAGCCGGAAGAGCTCCGGGCGGACCGGGCCTTTTACGCCCATTCGGAAGAGAATGCCTCCGCCCAGGTTCAGGCGGCCGAGGCGGAGCTGAAGTATCAGGAAGCGCAGACTCGCGATCAGGTGCGGCAGGCCGAAGCGGGGCTGGCCTCGACAGAAGCGCAGCAAGCCGAGGCCGCCGCGGACCTCGACCGCGCCCGGCTGGATTTCGAGCGCGCGGATGGGCTGTTCAAACAAAACATCGTTGCGGCCCAGGCCCTCGACCAGGCGCGCACGACCTTCGAGGCGGCGCAGGCGCGGCTGGAATCGCTCCGCAAGCAGGTGGAAGCGCAGCGGGCCGCGGTCGGTTTGGCACGGGCCACGGCGGAGCAGATTGCCGTGCGGCGCAGCCAGCTTCTTGCCAACCGGCATCAAGAGGCCGCCGCCAGGGCGCAAAAGGAACGCGCTTCCGTCCGGCTGGGTTACACGGAAATCCGCGCGCCCCTTCCCGCCGTCGTGTCGCTCGACGCGGCGCGTCAGGGCGAGGTGGTGAACATCGGCCAGCCCATCGTCTCCCTGATTAACCCGGACAACCTCTGGATTCGCGCCGACGTCGAAGAGACTTACATTGACCGCATCCGGCTGGGTGACCGCTTCAGGGTGCGGCTCCCCTCCGGCATGGAAAGGGAGGGCATCGTCTTCTATCGCGCGGCGGATGCCGATTACGCCACGCAGCGTGACGTCAGCCGCACCAAGCGGGACATCAAGACGTTCGAGATTCGCCTGCGCGTGGACAACCGCGACCGCCGCCTGTGGCCGGGACTGACAGCATTTGTGGAGCTCCCCGCGGAGGTCACGCGCCTGCCCTGAGCATCGCGCCGGGCGAAGAAGAGAGAGGAAACGAAAAGTCGTGGCGGCCATCGAGGTTGAAAACATCACGAAGTGCTTCAACGGCTTCTGCGCGGTGAATGACCTGAGCTTCACGGTGGAGGACGGAGAGATTTTCGGCCTGCTCGGACCGAACGGGGCGGGGAAATCCACCCTCATCCGCATGCTGACCACGCTGCTGCCGCCGACCTCCGGAACCGCCCGCGTCGCGGGGCACGACGTGGCGCGGGAAGCGAACCTTGTGCGGAAGTGCATCGGCGTCATCCCGCAGGCCTCGACTTCCGACCTCGACTTGAGCGCGGCGGAGAACATGCTCATCTTCGCCAAACTCTATGGTGTACCCCGCGAGAAGCGGGGGCGCATCGTCCACGAACTGCTGGAAGCCGTCGAGCTCGCCAACTGGGCAGACAAGCCGGTCAAGAACCTTTCCGGCGGGATGCGCCGCCGGCTGGAGATCGCGCGCGGGCTGGTTCACGAACCCCGGATCTTCTTCCTCGATGAGCCCACTACCGGCCTCGATCCGGTTTCGCGGGTGGCCGTGTGGGAGATGCTGACGAAGCTGAAGGAGCAACGCGACCTGACCATCCTGATGACCACGCATTACATGGATGAGGCTGACAAGCTTTGCGACCGCGTGGCGATCGTGGATCACGGCAAGTTGGTGGCGCTCGATTCGCCCCTGAAGCTCAAAGCTTCCATTCCGGGAAATAACATCCTGGAAGTCAGTTTCTCGGCCACCCCCGACAACTGGCTCGAGACGGTGAAGCATCTGGCGGACGTGGAAAGCGTGAAGGCGGAAGACCACGTCTATCGGATCCATTCCGACAACGGCGCGCGCACGACCGTGGAACTGATGGAGGCGGCGCGGCGAGCCCAGGTGGAAATCACCTCGCTCTCGGTGCAGAGCACGACGCTGGATGACGTCTTTGTGCACTATACCGGCCGGCAGCTTCGCGACGCTTTGCAGGATGCGCCCGGCCTCGACGTGAGCATCTTCTATCAGCGCAAGTAGGTGGCTTCATGCACCGCATCCTGGCACTCATTGAACGCGACCTCCGCAAATTCGTGCGCAGTCCCACCCTGATCCTTGTTTCCATGTTCTTTCCCCTCGTTCAGCTTGTGGTCCTCGGCTACGCGTTTGGCGGCAAGATCAAACACCTCAAGGTGGGTGTGGTGGACCAGGACCACGGAATTCCCGCGGTGAAGTTGCGGGAGATGTTCGGGGCGATTGCGGCGAACGCGCAGACCTTCGAAACGGTCGAATACACCGATCCCCAGGTCGCGGCTCAAGATCTTCGCAACGGCCAGATCAATGGGATCGTCAACATTCCGCCCAACTTCTCGCGGCGCGTGCTGGCCCAGGCGGCACCGCAAGTGGCGCTGGTCGAAGACAACACCGACAATTTTTCCTCCAGCGCGGCCCAGGGAGTTTTCGCCGAGCTTGTGAACGCCTACAACCGCCGAAGCGGTGAGCCGAGGCTGCCCACCGGCGTCACGCTTTCGGTTGTGGAGCTTTACCCCTATGTTCCTTACATCCAGTACCTCCTGCCGGGGTCCATCGTTCTGGCGATCTTCGTCTCGGCGATGATCGGCGGAGGTATTATCTACATCGATGACAAAGCCCGCGGGCTCCATGAAGGCTATCTCGTC
>JAIQGB010000486.1 GCA_020072905.1 Terriglobia bacterium
GTGCTCGCCGACCGTACCCTGCACGGCCTGCCGGGGAATCTGCCTGGTGTCACCGGCGCACGGCGGCCGGTTGTGCTCGGCAAGCTCGTGCGGCCGTAAGTCAGATGGGCGCAGGCTCCGAGAGCGCTTCGGCACCATCCTAAGGACAGGACTTCTCCTGCTCGCGAGGGCACAGCCAGCAGCGCCCCTATCGGCGAATGCCCAGATACCACAGGCTGCAAATGAAGGCTTCACGCAGGGAGTGAAGTGACCGCGAAATCGGGTCGGCTTCGATGGGACTCAGGGGCGCAGGAGATGCATAGGTCTTGAGGCCCTGTGAGGCGAACATCAGCTTGATGCGGTACAGGTGGAAGCCGTCGCTGACGGCGATGCAGGACTTCGCGCCGCGCTGCCGGAGCAATCGCGTGACGACACGCACGCTGTCGTAGGTGGTTTCGCTCTGGGTCTCGGCGAGGATTTTCGCCGCCGCCACGCCGCGCTGGACCAGGTAGTCGCGCCCCACTCCGCCCTCGGTGAATTTCGGATCGCCGCCGCTTCCCCCGGTCGTAACAAGGGTAGGCGCCTGGCCGCCTTCTTCGAGCTCGAAGGCGTGATCCAGGCGAGCTTTGAAGACCGGAGAAGGCGTGCCGTTGTACTGTGCGGCGCCGAAGACCACGATGGCGTCAGCGGGGCGAGCTTCGTCGCGCGTGGCCTGCTGGCGGATGGCCGTGTAGAGCGAGTGCTCCGTCAGGACAAGGGCCACGACGAGCAGCACCAACCCCAGGAAAAGCCAATGACGAAGGCGTGGCAGACTCAGCCGAAAAACTCCTTCAATTCGGACTCCGGGATTTCCCCCGGCCGGATGATGCGAGCGCGCTCGGCGGCGAGATCCACAACGGTTGAGGGAACGTGGGCGGGTGTGGGACCCCCATCCACGATGAGCGAAACCGCGCGACCAATCTGCCGGTCGACTTCTTCCGCCGAAGTGCAGGGGGGCTGATCCGTCAGATTTGCGCTCGTGCCCGTGAGGGGGCGAGCGCAGGCGGCGATCAGGGCCACGACCAAGGGAGCCTTGGGCCAGCGGAGACCCACCTTGCCGGTGTTGCCGGTTATCTTCAAAGGGAGCTGCCGTGAAGCGGTGACGACCAGGGTCAGCGGCCCCGGCCAAAAGCGCTCGGCCAGTTGGAAAAACAGGCGGGGAGGATCGTGGGCGAGATCCGCCGCCTGATCCACCGACTCCACCAGCAGCGGCAGCGGTCGCTCTGCCATGCGGCGCTTGATGCGATTCACCTCGCTAATGGCCGCCAAGTTGAAGGGGTCGGCCGCCAGCCCGTAGAGGGTATCCGTGGGCACCGCCACCACCTTCCCGGCCACGATCATACGGGTGCAATACTCGAGGATGAAGGGCATCCGGGCGGGATCGACTTTGAGGATTTCGGCCATTCCGGCGCCGGGGATGTGGGCAGTTTCGCAGCGCGCGTGGCAAACCGTAACATAACCCTCGGGATGGGTCAAGAAGCCACCGGAGGCGGTCGGGCACCCAAGAGATCAGGGCACCCGGGACGGAAGAAAAATGCGCTTGACTTGCGGGAATTGAATAGATGAGAATCTAAAAACCCTTTGCTGCAAGTGGGCATTCATAACCTACCACGGAATGGGGGTGTTTAGCGTTTGGCTGAAGTGCGACTTCAGGACGGTGAATCCTTAGAAAACGCCCTTCGCCGTTTTAAGCGAAAGGTGCAACAGGAAGACATCATCAAAGAGATCAAGCGACACTCGTTTTACCTCAAACCCGGGGAAAAACGACGAGTCAAAGCAGCCTTGGCTCGCAAGCGGAGCCGCAAGAAGGCTAGACACGAATCGGATTAAGCCTGTTCCCGGAGCGGTGGGGCGACAGAAGCAAAGTGATTTGCCTTTCCGCCCCGCCTGCCCGCGGAGGAGGCGAGCGCCGGTTCAAGCAAAGGGAGTCGGGCATGGAATACCGGGATAGGGTTCTCAAGTGCATTGATTGTGGGAGTGAGTTCGTCTTTACCTCCGGCGAACAGCTCTTCTTCGCCGACAAGGGTTTCAAGAACGAACCCAAGCGGTGTAAGACCTGTAAGTCCAAACGGAGCCAATCGGGTTCCGGCCACGGCTACGCGCGCGTCGAAACCACCACCGTGTGCTCGCAGTGCGGCAAGGAGACCACGGTGCCCTTCAAGCCCACGCAGGGGCGACCGGTGTATTGTCGCGAGTGCTTCCAACAGCGGCGTTCTGCATCCCCAGCCCCGGCCTGATCTTGCCTTTTATCAAGAATTCGTGCCGGCACGGTAGTGTGTGCAGAAACACCGGCCGCTGCACCACGTTAATACCCTGCGTCGCTCTGCAATCCAACTTAGAGCCCACGCTGGCGCCCGCAGAGCCATGGGTGCGGCCCTCGCCACAAGGGCGTCCGGCGCGTCGCCTAACTCCCAACTTCCCGTTCGTACTAATACGAACGCATTAATGTTTGTTACAAAACGGAACTCCTTATGCTAGTCTGGGCGCATGCGAAATCCGGAATTGACTCTGACCCATCCTTCCGCCACCAAGGGCCAGTTACTATCGCTGGCAGGGCAAGTACCT
>JAIQGB010000084.1 GCA_020072905.1 Terriglobia bacterium
TTCCGGATCCTGTTGCCAACCTCGTTATGCGCCTGCTGGAAAAGAAGCCGGAGCAGCGGCCTGCCGACGCGCGGACGTTGATCGCGGAAATCGAACGGGCCGAGGCCGCCGTGGCGGCATCACCAGCGCTGCCGGCTGCCGCGAATGCAACCTGGATTCCCACGTCGCGGAGTTCCTATTCACCCGATGCGGCTGAAGCACTGAGGTCGGCTGTGCGCTCGAGCGCGCCTGTCCGGGGCGGGGCCGCCCAGGCTTCCGTTGCCACGCCCCCACCCGCGGCGGCGCCGCCCGCCGCCGAGCCGCCTCCGGCGCCTGCGCCACGTCCGAGTCCCCAAGCGCGGCCGGCTGCCCGAGCCGCACCGCCTCCGCCTGTCCCCCGGCCCGCGAAGCAGGCGCAGTGGGGCATCTGGGCGGCCGTGGGGATCCTGATAGTCGGTCTGGCAGGAGGGACATGGTATTTCGTGGATCGCGGCGCGTCGCACGCGCCGGAATCGCAAGCCCCGCCGGCTGCGCCGCCTTCCTCACCCGCCGGCGAGACCAGCCAACCCGCGGGCCAGCCCGCGGGAACCTCTTCGAGCCCCAGCCCGCAAGCGGAGCCCGCAGCGGCTCAGCCCGAGCCTGCGCGGTCGGCGGCTCATGCCGGGCAGAATGCCGGCGCCGCTGCGGAGCCCCGGCAACCTCGAAGGCTCGCCCAACCGCCAACCTCGCAGACGACTGCCGCACAACCCCCCGGGCGAGAAGTCGTGCCCCCGCCCAGGCCGGGAAAGCCCGCCGTGGATCCGAAGCAGATCAGTGCCGCGATCAAGTTGGGAGACTTTTTCCTCGACCGCGGCGCATACGACAACGCCATCCAGGAGTACCAGCGTGGCCTGAATCTGGATCCCACGAACGCGGCACTGAAGACGAGCATCGAACGTGCCCAGCGCGCCAAGGCTGCGGAAGAAAGACTCAATCAGTAAGCTCGGACTGAAGAAAGAAACGCGACGCGCGGCCGAGAATTCGTGGCCGCTGACGGCTGCGCTCTTCCAGGCTGCCCATCTGGCCACCGCCCAAGCCCAGACAACCTCAAGTTGCTTGCCGGTTCCCGGGTCGGTTCCGCAGGCTTGAAGATGAATCGCGGCGCGGGTACACTGTGCCTCATGCGTAGGGCGTTCTGGCCAGAATCGGGTCATCTGCACCCACGGCGAATCGTGCGCAGGACTTTGGCGTTTATTGCTGCTGTGGTCCTGCTCCACGGCCTGCTGCCAGCATCCCTCCAGGCACAAAAGTCCCACAAGGCCCTAAGCAAAGACGATGTGATTGGGCTGCTGGAGAGTGGTGTTCCTCCGGCGCGTGTCGGCGAGTTGTCGCGCCAATACGGGCTGGCGTTCACGGTCACTCCGGAGGTTGAGAAAGAGTTGAGGGATGCAGGAGCAACTGACGAGCTTCTGGACTCGCTGCGGGGCCTTGCGCCCAAGAATCCTCCGTCTGCGACCCAACCCGCCACACCCAAATCCCCCGAGCGTTCTGCGGGCCCACCGGTCCTCCTCATCGAGGCGACGCCGGGTGGCGCCGAGGTGTACATCGATGACGAGCCGGCGGGCAAGACCAGCGCTTCCGGGCGGCTCAAGCTCGCGCATCTCTCCCCCGGCGAGCATCGGGTTCGCCTCTCCCTTGCCGGCCATCGCGATTATGAAAGCAGTGTGACACTCGCCGCGGGGACAACCACTCCTCTCGCCGCCACATTGGAGGCTGCAGGGGCCTCCGAAGCTGCAAACCCGTTAGCCGGCGGTCCCCCCGAGGCCTCGCCGGGGCCTTCCTCTTCTTCAGCCTCCAACGGCCCCGCGACCCTAGGCGTGCTCTTGGCTCCCCAAGCGCCGGCGGGCAGGCGCGGCGCGTATATTTCCGATGTTTCACCCGGCGGCCCCGCAGAAAAGGCGGGACTACGCTCCGGCTTCTCAATCCTGACAATCCAGGAGCACCCGATAAACTCCCCTCAGGACGCGCAGCAGGCGCTGAGCCAATTCCAGCCTGGAACAACCGTGCGGATCACTTACTCCGACGGCCAAAACGTTCAAACCACTCAGGCCCAGCTTGTGGCGCGCTCCAGCGTTTCTCCTCCGGCTGCACCGACAGTTCCCAATCCGTCGGCCGGCTCTCCCGGAACGGCCACCGCGAGTTTCAATGTCTCCCACGATCACGGCGCAGGGGGAACGAATTACTGTGTGGGTGTCATGACCATCGGAGGAGGCATGATCCGGTTCCGAAGCATGAACGGCATTCATTCCTTTGATCTCCCTTTGAGCGCTGTCCGTGAGGCGCACAGGAATGCGGTCTACCTTTCGGCCCTCGGGGCCTTTCACATTCGGCTCAAGACCGGAGGCAACTTCAATTTTGTACTGCTGAATGCCATGGGACAGATCCAGCCACCGGACCCAGTGCTGTTCGCCATTGACCAAGCTCTCGGCCACAACTAGGCCGCCTTGACTTGGCTCCCTTCGAAAACCATACTGGGGTTTGAGGCAGCTTAAGGTTCTTTTGGCCCGCTTCTCGAAGACAGAAGACGGCCAACATCGGTCGTGTCGCCGAATCTGTGTGGCGAGAGGCTGTGAACCGTGGAGGCCGATTGCCGGGTGATTCTTGCCGCGGGGGGGAAATGGGCGAAGGGAATTCGGGACGCGCCTTGCTGGTTGATTTGTACGAGCTGACCATGGCGGCGGCCTATTTTGAGCACCGCATCGATTGCCGCGCCACTTTCGAGCTCTTTGTTCGGCACCTTCCGGCGGAGCGGTCCTATCTGGTGGCCGCGGGCATCGAAGCCGCGCTGGACTACCTCGAAAAGCTCCATTTTACGGACGCCGACGTCCAATTCCTCCGCGCGCAGCCCACCTTCCGATCGGTTTCCGACGGTTTCTTCGAGTACCTCCGCAGTTTCCACTTCACGGGCGACGTGCAGGCGGTGGAAGAGGGTACGCTGATCTTTGCGGAAGAACCCATGGTGCAGGTGACGGCTCCGGTGTTGGAGGCTCAGGTCGTCGAAACGTATCTGCTCTCGGTTATCAACTTCGAAACCCTTGTGGCATCCAAGGCGGCGCGCGTCGTGACGGCGGCGCGGGGCAGGGGGGTGCTGGAGTTCGGAACGCGCCGGGCGCACGGGCCGGAGGCCGGGGTGCGGGCCGCGCGCGCGGCTTACGTGGGGGGATGCATCGCCACCTCCAACGTTCTGGCCGGTTACCGCTATGGCGTCCCACTCGCGGGGACGGCCGCGCATTCCTGGACGCAGGTTTTTCCGACGGAGCGCGAGAGTTTTGAGGCCCTGCTGGAAACGTTTCCGGATCAAGCCATCTTACTCATCGACACCTACGATCCACTGCTCGGCGCCGAGACCGCCGCCGCGCTGGGCCACGCGGTGCCTGGCGTGCGACTCGACAGCGGCGACCTTCTGGACAAGAGCCGGCGTGTGCGCCAGATCCTGGATGCGCGCGGCCTGCGGGATACGAAGATCGTCGCCAGTGGCGACTTGAACGAACACAAGATTGAAGAATTGGTGGCGCAAGGGGCGCCCATCGATCTGTTTGGTGTGGGGACCGATCTTGCCACCTCGCGTGATGTTCCGGCCCTGAGCGTCGTGTACAAACTCGTCGAGTTCGAGCGTGGCGGCCGCGTCGAATACACGACCAAATTCAGCGACCAGAAGGTGCATTGGCCCGGCCGCAAACAGGTCTATAGATTTTCGCGGGAGGGGCGCTTTTTCGAGGACGTGATCTCGCGGGTCAACGAGTATTACGAGGATGGAGAGCCGCTGCTCAACACGGCGATGACGAATGGAAAGCGCGTCCGGGCGCAAAGGCCCTTGCAGGAAATTCGCGCGCGGACTCTCGCCAACCTTGGACGTTTGCCGGCTCGGTACCATGCGCTGCGCGGGGCCCCGGCCTATCCGGTCAGAAAAAGCGCCGCGCTGGATGGCCTTCTCGAAGAGGTTCGCGAGCGTTATCTGGGCGCGCCTCGGGCAACGCCGGCGGAGTAGTTTCCTCTTGAGGCGGGAACGATGAGCGAGCAACTGGTTTTCTTTGATATCGACACGCAAGTCGATTTCATGCGGCCGGATGGCCGGCTTTATGTTCCCGGCGCGGAGCAGATTGTCCCCAACCTGGTCAAGCTGATGTCCTTTGCCCGAGAGCATGGAGTGCCGGTGATCTCGTCAGCGGACGCCCACGCGCCGGACGATCCTGAGTTCGCGATTTGGCCGCCGCACTGCGTCATCGGAACCCTGGGGCAACGGCGCATTCCGGAGACACAATTTGCTGATGCCATCGTCGTTCCCAGCCAACCCGGCGCGTTCGTGCCGCCCGCGAAGTGGCCAAGCCAAATCATCATCGAAAAGCCTACTTACGATACTGCGGACAATCCCAACTTCGACGCCATTCTGAGGGCGCTGGGGCCGCCGCGGGCGGTGGTTTTTGGCGTGGCCACGGAGTACTGCGTGCGCGCCGACGTTCTGGCCCTTCGCGAGCGCGGCTTTCCTGTGGACCTCGTCGTGGACGCTATCCAGCCCATCACCGAAGAAGGTGGCCGAAAGGCGATCGAAGAGATGACCGCCGTGGGCGTCCGTCTGGTGCGCACGGCGGATGTCTGCGCCGCGGCTCGGCAAGAGGCACGACGCTAGAGAGGGGATTTCCCCTCGATCACCCTGCCACGCCCCATGGCGTGTTCCCGCCGCAAGACAAAACCTGAATGGCAACAAGCGCGCTGACTGTTTTTCCGGGCGGGCACCGCTGCGGTTGAAAGTTGCATCTCGCTGTCGTAATGTGAGGCCGTGACTGACAAGATGCGCAGGGGAAGACTGTCTGCCAGGAGAGAAATCATGCTTTTGAGAAGAGTATTTGCCGGCATTTTTCTTGGAGCACTTTGGGGA
The DNA here is from genome assembly GCA_020072905.1 of Terriglobia bacterium. Classification (GTDB taxonomy): domain Bacteria; phylum Acidobacteriota; class Terriglobia; order UBA7540; family UBA7540; genus JAIQGB01. The sequence continues at coordinate 4,895 of JAIQGB010000084.1, forward strand.
TTGATCGCGGTCCCGTCGAGCGGCCAGGACAATATCGCGCTTAATGAGAAGGAATACTTTGCGGGGCCGGGTTTTTCCTTCCTGGTATTTCACAACAACTACGAAGTGGGGTACCAGGGCGGTTTGCAGATGATCCTGAACGGCGAGCGGGTGCTTGATTCCGGTGATCTGCTGCTCGAGACCAAGCAAGGACAGGAACAGCCGGAATTGCGCGTCCTGAGGCGAGAGGTGGATCGGGCGCAACAATCGGCCACAGTGTTTGGCGAGATTGAAGGCTGGAATTTCGGCTATCAGCTCATCACTAAGACCGATGGCCGGAGCATTTTCATCAAGCTGAAACTCGACAAGCCTCTCGACTGGAGCAAGGTTGAGCAGGCGGGCTTCAAAATGGCCCTTTATCCGGGAACGTACTTCTCCACTTCCTATCAGGGTGACACCGGAAAGGGCGTTTTCCCACAGCAGTACACAGGAAAGACGGTCCTGTGCGGGCCTACCACCACGCTGCGTGTCGCCCAGGAAGACCCCTTGCACAGTTTCACGGCGACACGCCAAGGCGGAGCCATGATGCTGGAAGACGCGCGCCGGGGTGGGCCGGAATCGTGGTTCCTGCTCGTGGCGCCGCTGGCGCCGAAGAGCGACGCCACTGAAGTCAGTGTGACGATTACCCCCAGGATCGACCCCAACTGGCGGCGACCTCCGGTGATTGGAGTGTCTCAAGTTGGGTATCTTCCCGGACAATCCAAGCGCGCCATCGTGGAGCTTGACCCGCGTGAGGCCGCAGGCGACGCCGTAAAGCTCTTCCGGCTCGAGCTGGGTGGCGAGAAGAAACTCGTAAAGGCGGAAATCCCGAAACCCTGGGGGAAGTTCCTGCGCTTCCAATATGCGGCGTTTGACTTCAGCGACGTGCAGGAGCCCGGTGTTTACATGTTGGAATACAGAGGACAATCAGCCGGGCCGTTCCGCATCGCCGAGCATGTTTACGATGAGGCTTGGCAGCCCACGCTCGAATACTTCCTGCCGGTCCAGATGTGCCACGTGGCGGTCATTGAGGGAGTTCGCACTTGGCATGGGGCTTGCCACCTGGACGATGCCCTGCAGGCCCCTGCGCACAAGACTTGGATTGATGGCTACGCGCAGGGGGATCTGGCGACAAAGTATGGCGATAACCAGCACGTCCCCGGACTCGACTGGGGCGGCTGGCACGACGCCGGTGACTATGACCTGCCGGCGGGGAGTATCGCCAACACTACACTGGCGCTGGCGCTCGCTCAGGAAGAATTCCGGCCCAGCATTGACCTAACAAGTATCCACCGCCCGGAGCGCGAAGTGCTACTCCACCAGGCCGACGGCAAGCAAGACCTGCTGCAACAGATCGAGTTCGGCGCCGAAAGCATGCTGGCGTCCTACCGCATTGCCGGCCACATTTTTCCGGGAATCATCGAGAGCAGTGATAGGCAGTATAACTACCTGGGCGACCCGGTCAACATCACGGACAACCGTGTCTACGACCCCAAGCTGAAACCGTTGCAGGTGAGCGGCGAGCAGTCCGGCAAATTCGATGACCGTTGGGTTTTCACGAACCGCAATACCGGCCTGCAATACGAGGTGGGGCAATCGCTGGCGGCGGCCAGCCGCGTGCTGCGCGGGTACAACGACCCTCTTGCCGAGGAATCCCTCAAGGCTGCCGAGGGCCTCTGGCAATACGAGCAGGCACACTCGCCCGATTTTTCGCCGAACTCTTATGTGCCGCGCAGCGACGGCGGATTCCACAGCCAGGAGCTGGCGGCGACGGCGGAGTTGCTGATTACCACCGGCCAGGCCAAGTACCGTGACCATCTCGTGGCCTTGTTGCCGGCGTTCCGAGTCATTTCCGGCGAGCAGTTCGGAACGGGGCCGGGATGGGTGTTGGTGCGGGCATTGCCGAAGATGGACAGTCCGGAATTCCAGTCGGTGGTGGTGGAGCTCGCCCGGAAGTGGAAGGCCGCGGCGGACGAGCGAACGGCGTCTAATCCCTGGGGTGTCCATTACGCACCAGAGGTTTCGAATCCTGAGTACAAGCTGGAGACGCGTTCGCACATCCACTCAGGGTTCGTCTGGGGTGAAGGCTGGAACCTGCAAGAGGACGCGCTGCGCCAATACTACCTGCACAAGGGCCAGCCGGAATTGTTTGGAATAGAGCCCATCCTGGCCACCGTGGACTTTGTCCTGGGCGCGCATCCAGCGAACAACCAGAGCTTCGTCTCCGGCGTGGGAGCGAACTCGCCGCTGATTGCCGGCGGCATCAATCGCGCTGAGTGGTCGCACATCCCTGGCGGGGTGATTTCCGGCGCCTCGCTGGTGAAACCGGATTATATGGAGTTGAAGAAGTTCCCGTTCCTCTGGTACCAGACCGAATACGTGATCGGTGGCGCCGCGACGTATATCTTCGACCTCCTGGCGGCGGAAAAGCTCGCCAGCCAGTGAGCCCGGCGCTGACCTCAGCGGACTTGGAGGGTTGGTTTCTTGTAGGCGTGCACGAGCTTACCGTCCGGACTGGAGTCGTTGGCGGGGGCGGTGCCGCACTGGGTCACGAAGTAGTCCCGCACCGCGCGGGCGGGGGCGGGTGTGTAGGCCTCGCGGCAGATTAGGTCGTAGTCTCTATCTTCGTTCTGGCGGGAGTCGAAGACCGGGTTGTGCCAATCGCGCGTCGTGCCGACGCACCAAGCCGTGGAGTCGCCGCCGAAGCGTCGGATATGGGCCGTGATATCGGCAATGATTCCGTTACTCATACTGGGCATAGGGTATCACCTGCGAAATGGCCTCTTCATTCGCGGCTCATCAACTGTCGTAGGGCGTGCCATCAAGGGCTCCGAGGTCGGACCCGAGACATGCGCCCGATCATAATCTTAAGCGCCGCCTGCGCGAATCAGAATTCAATTCCCTTTAAGAGCCGCGGAGGAAGGCAAACCGCGCCAACCTCCGCGCTACCCGCTTCTGGGGGAACAAAGTTCCTGAGGGTGAAAAGCCCGCCATCGGCGCTCATGAAAAGGAATGAGGAATGCAGAGCCGCAGAGTCTCTGAAGGCGAGACTCTGCGCTACCCCGCTCTGGGGCTTTTCGCCTGTTTCCAATCCAAGAACCGCAGAGTTTGAAACGCACAAACTCTGCGCTACCCTGCTTTTGTTGTCCTCGGCACCGCGATTGAGTAGGTATCGATTGTTTCTTGACAAACAAAATCGCCTCCACATTGTCGCCGTCAAAGGAGACGGCCAACCCCCGATCCCTGTACTCCATCCGCCTAACCGGGCCTTCGGGGGACTCGTACAGCGGGGCGGTTCCGGATTCGCTCAGGCAGTCATCTGTGGCATACCGAACCATCACATATCCAGAGCCGAAGAGGTGAATAACATCCTGCTTGATGATCGACGGTTTGGGGTACAAAGCCATGCCGTCGAGGGTGGGTCCCCGAAAATACGCCGCGAGGGTCCCAGGCACGGGGTCAGACACAGCATAGGTCATCATCGGAATCCCGGTATCCTGCTCCCTGCCTACCCACTTGGGCTTTCCCAAGACCCTCAGGACGTCGCTCCGAGTACTTTTCCCCACGACGAGGCCATGATAACTTGCAGCGACCCACGTCCGCGAGACTTTCCCGGTGGACTGGGCCACAAGCCCACTCCAGGGAATGATGCTCGCCAATAGAAAGGCGCCAATTGTCCCCACAGTCCCCTCCCTTTTCTTCGTTGAGGCTAGGGTGGTGTCACAGCCGAGTTTAGCCACTCCGCAGCGGGTAGCGCGGACCTCCGTTTTTGAGGTCCGCGGCTCTTATCCGGCGATTCCATCCCGGATGGTACTTCGAAGCGGGTAGCGCAGAGTTTCGTTTGTCAGAAACTCTGCGGCTTTTCGCCTGTTTCCAATCCAAGAACCGCAGAGTTTGAAACGCACAAACTCTGCGCTACCCTGCTTGACAACGCCGACGCCGTTATAGACGACGCCGTTATAGATGCGCTACCCGCTACGCGCTTATTGGCCATGCGCCAGAAACAAAACCTTTCCTGTCCTCTTGGAGATCTTGATTACTCCCGTGCCGCCCAGGTATCTCTTGTCCAGCGTGCCCCAAACTAGCCAGACGTCTTTGTCAACAAGAGCAACCTTCAATGGTCTCTGTTTCGCAATCTCCTGGTCGCCGTAGACTGCAGCGAGTATCGCCTCGCCCACTCTTAGAGCAGTCTTTCTGTCCGGAATGAATCCGTCTGGTGGGATGTATCCCTTGCCTTGTCTTGTCCACGCATTCATCCCCTCAGTTTCCTTCACTGTCTGCGAGTGGGCCCGCGGCGCCGCCGCGGTTACCGCGCCAAGGGCGGTTGCTGCCCCAGCCACTCGGAGGAACTGACGCCGACTACTGGTCGGGCGGTTCCAGCCAGGATTGTTGATCGGTGTTTGGTTCATACTTCAAGACACCTCCTTGCGTCGGCCCTAGCGGGTAGCGCAGAGTTTCGTTTGTCAGAAACTCTGCGGCTTTTCGCCTGTTTCCAATCCAAGAACCGCAGAGTTTGAAACGCACAAACTCTGCGCTATGCTGCTACCTTGCTCAAAATGTTGTTCGTATTTTCCCCTCAAGGGCAGCCTGATAGATCTCGTCGGCCGTCTTATACCAGTCATCGGTCATAAGGAACATGAGGTATGCGTAAGGGATATTTCTGTACTTAGGGTACTTCTGATAGAATTCCGTAATCACCTTCGCATAGTAGTCGGAGGTCTTCGAATACGATTTCGCGTGACGCTTGCACCTCGCGACTACGGCATCTTTGGGATCGTGTATCACCTTGTCCAATTCGAACAGGTCATCTGCCGCCATGCATGCGGCGCTTTTCCCACTCGTGTACCCGGCCAAGTAGGCATCGACGAACACACTTCTCACCTCTGCACTCCAGGACAGCCACTCCTCCCCTCCCCATCGAGGAGGTGAGGCATGTTGGGCTCCTGCAACGACGAGAACAAAAATCGCAAGTGCTCCCGAGGCGGCGAAGGTTTTCGTTTTTCCTACCATGGCGGACTTACCTCCTACTTCGGATAATGACCCTCCCGGTGCATCCGCTCGCTCAAGGACCTGGGGAGTAGACCGGAGGGTTGGGGTATGTGACAGTTACTTTGACGTCCCACGTCATGACCAGCTTACCTTGGTCATCCCTTCGCAACACGACCTGGACTCTCTGGCCCTCGACACTAAACCGTTGAATAATCGTTCTGCTTTCCATTGATATCCAGTCCGTAAAGCGGGTAGCGCAGAGTTTCGTTTGTCAGAGACTCTGCGGCTTTTCGCCTGTTTCCAAGCCAAGAACCGCAGAGTTTGAAACGCACAAACTCTGCGCTACCCTGCTCCGCGCTACCCGCTTCCCTTCCGCCTCATAGACCTTTCAAGGAGTAGTCTTGCTAGCTCGCTGAAGGGCTTGGTGGAAAGGCCTTCCTCCACCACGCCATTCCATCGCAGCATTCCAATGACGTACCCTCTAAGAGTGTTTGAGTCCGCTTCCATTCTTGACGTTGGGACCAGACTGACCCTTCCTTTGTCTACACGCGCCTTCAGAACTCGTCCTGTGGAATCATGAAACTCATATATCTCGTCCAGAATATCGACAACTTCGACATCACGGATCGCCGCTTCCACCGACGGATAAGCTTGTACATCGGCGTCTTCATTAAAGATTATCGGAGGCACTATCTCGAGGTCCGATTGTTCGCGTTCCGCTGACATTGCTCCCTCCTAGAAGCGACGGCCGGAGCTCGACTCCCACGGACGGTGCCACTTCATAGAGCCGCCAGGCACCGTCTTGCCATCCGGACCCAGGATACATCGGTGATAGTGGGGGAGTTCGCCTATACCGCCGGTCCTGTCGCCCGTCGGAGCGATTCTGAGGTCGTCGCTGACTTTGATTTCCTTTCCCTGGGCTCCCCGGACAGCGGGCCGGCTGGCGCAGACCCCTGATTTGTGGGGTCTGCGATTTCCCGAAGGGACTTGCCTTTGTTCCCATCTTCCGATCCATGAGCTTCGACGCCCTGGCAGCCAGTCGCTGCGCGAGATCGCAGACCCTCAAGGGCCAGGGTCTGCGCCGACCCGCCTTGACATCGCCGACGCCGTTATAGATGCGCTACCTTGCTAGCGAGCGGCGGAGCCGAAAGCCCAGCCACCGAATTTAGAACAGAACACCCAGAGGCCCGCCACCAGGAATCCGTAGAGGCCCGTCAACATGTCGACCGCACTTTCGTCGGACACCATGCCCAGGGTGATCGGAACCGCCACGGTCATGATCAGCAAGCCCAAGACAAGCGCGATGCGCTGGTTTCGGTAAACAGTATATTGAGGCCTGTAAAGTATGGTGACGTACAGAACCCCCGGGTGACCAGCGAACAAACCGTGATAGGCGCCATAAAGCAGTGAGAGGAGCACTACGAAGTACTCGACCTCGCACAGCGGCCCTATCACGTTCGCCCCGCTGAAGCCTTTTACGAGCGCATACACTTCAAAAATCGTGAGTAGGAGAATCGCCGCAGGGATTACGAACTTGTTGGTTGACAGCATGGCGTAGGCAAATGCGGACATGCCTATTGCCAGCATCAAAAGCGTCTTTGCTAATGACGCCGGCTTTTTCGGTGTTTCCCCGCTTCCAACGTCCCCGCCAGTACGGCTCATCTCCGCACCTCCTGAGCACCGCTTTTATTGAGATTTCTCGACTGCCCAGTCAATGAATATCGCTTTGGCGACTGCCCCCAGATGCCGTTAAAGACGCCCTAGCGCGGTTCGAAGTTGAAGATCCTGGCGCCGAGTTTCGAACAGAATGCCCAGAGGCCTGCAACTAATAGTGCGTATAACGCAGTCAGTAAGTTCAGGAGATCTGGGTCCGTGACAATTCCAGTAGTTATCGGCAATGCTGTAACTAGTATTGTCAGACCCATACCAAACGCGAGGCGACGATTGCAAAAAAGAGTGAAATACGGCCTGTAGAAAATCGTCGCAAAAACGAAGGTGGGATGACCCACGAGTAAGTCGTGATAGACGGCCCAGCCGAATAACAAGAGGACCGGAAAGTATGCGACCTCGCACCCGACGTACAGCCACCCGAACTCCTTGTACATTCGCTTGAGCTCCACCACTTCAAGGATGCTGAGCAGAACAATCGTGGCCGGTAGTACAGCTTTATTGCTCGACAGCATTATATAGGCGTACATAGCCCAACTCATGATCAGTACGGGTAACATTTTTACTAGTTTTTGAAGGTCGTTGTGTGTGCTCATAACGTTGGCACTTCCAGGCCTAATCTCCTTGGTGGTAGTAACGGTTGATCACATAGTCAGTGAAGGCCTCTCTGACGGCGGTCCAAGCAATTTTGGCCGCATTCAGCGCCATAATCCCCGCACCGGTCTCTGCACCTGCAGGCACGCCTGCGGCGACTTTCGAGCCGAACGCAATCCAGCCACGAGTTCGAATTCCGCTCGCGATTGTGTCATAAACGTGTGACGTGCCACCAAGCGTTTTTTCGGCCGCGTCTTGTCCTCCCGTTCCAGACAGGAACCTAGGCGTACCACCAGGCCCGTCCAAGGAGTAACTGGCCCACGTTGTTGTTTTGAAGCTAAATTCGTCTACCACCTTTCCATGGGCGTCGTAGGTCGTTGTGGTAGTCGTCTTCTCCTGAAAAAACAAG
>JAIQGB010000085.1 GCA_020072905.1 Terriglobia bacterium
TACTACTACGTTAAGTCATTGACCTCCCGCAGGAGAGGTGCTAAGCTCCGGTCCATGACCGAGAGCGAAATCGAGAAATGTCGAAAGCGTTTGGAACAATTCTTGGCCGACCTGCTGGAGCCGCTGGGGCGGCGCGAGCGACGCCATTGGAGCTCCGTGTACATCCGCGGCTTGTTGTTGGACGGCGAACGCAAATCGATCGAGCCCATGGCAGCACGTCTGCCCGAGGGAAACGTGCAGGCCATGCAGCAGTTGATCGGACAGAGTCCCTGGCCTTGGGCGCCGGTTTGGCAACGCTTGGCGCAACGGATGACGTCCGAGCTCACGCCCGATCCGGTGTGGGTCGTCGACGACACGGGGTTTCCCAAGCAGGGTCACCACTCGGTGGGAGTGGCGCGGCAATATTCGGGCACGCTGGGCAAGACGGCCAATTGCCAGGTGGCGGTGAGCCTGCATCAGGTGGGAGCCGAAGAAAGTGTCATCCTGGGCTGGCGGCTCTACTTGCCGGAAAGCTGGACGCAGGATCCCGAGCGGCGCGCCGCCGCCGGCATCCCCGCCGAGGTGAAGTTCCAGACCAAGTGGCAACTGGCGCTGCAATTGATCGACGAGGCGCGGGGGTGGGGTTTGCGCTCGGGGGTGGTGTTGGCGGACGCCGGCTACGGGGAAGCTACAGAATTTCGCGAGGGGCTGCAGGCTCGCCAACTTCCTTATGCGGTGGGCATTCCTTCCACCGTGCGGGTGTGGACGAAACCGCCCCGCCTGCGGAAAGCGCGGGGGCGAGGACGGCGGCCGACGGTTTATCATTACGGCGAGCAGCGGCCGTGGGCGGTGCGGGAAGTGGCGGAGAAGGCCCGGGGGTGGAAGCAAGTCCGCTGGCGAGAAGGCAGGAAAGGCTGGCTGGAGTCGCGCTTCTACGCTTGCCGCGTCCAGCCCGCGCACGGATTCGACGAAGGCGAACCGCCCTACCCGGAGGTCTGGCTGCTGGTGGAATGGCCGCCCGGCGAGAAAGGGCCCACCAAATATTTTCTCTGCGACCTGCCGGAGAACTACCCCTTGCGGCGGCTGGTGCGCATCGTCAAAAGCCGCTGGAAGATCGAACAGGATTATCAGCAACTGAAGGAGGAACTGGGGCTGGATCATTACGAAGGCCGCAGTTGGACGGGCTGGCATCATCATGTCACCCTGGTCATGTTGGCGCATGCCTTCCTGACCTTGGAGAAGATGCGCAGCAAAAAAAACTTCTGGGTGGACCCTGCCACAGACGCGTCGTGAGATCCAACGCCTGTTGTTTACCTGGACCGGAGAGTGTGCGTATTGTGGCAGCGTAATTCGCAAACGAAACCGTCCACCCTAACTTAACGAACGAAACCGTCCACCCTAACTTAACGTAGTAGTATTAGGGATTAGGCGTCAGTCGCCAGTTGTCCGTAGCCAGTTGATTGATGTGTGATCCTCTTCATGAGCGCTTACTTCCGAGTCCTTCCCTTCCACAAGCGGTCGGGTGAGGGGAAAGGCATTCAGCATTCAGCATTCAGCATTCAGCATTCAGCATTCAGCTTTTCGTCTTCTGACTTCTGTCTTCTGACTTCTGATTCCCGACTTTCACGTACGGCCGAATCGCCTTCCACTTCTTGAGCCCCACGCCTCGTATCGCCATCAAGTCTTCGACGCGCCGGAACGGGCCGTGCTTCTCGCGGAAGCTCACGATTCGCTGCGCGAGCTTTGGGCCGATTCCGGGAAGCTTGGCGAAGTCTTGCGCCGATGCCTGATTGATATCGAGGACCAATGCGGGCGCCTTCGAGGGTTTGCGTTGTTCCGCTGGTGTCATCGCCACGGCAAAGGCCAACGTCATAGCCAGAAAGCAAACCAATCCGGTGGCGAATTTCCCCATGCTCAATCCTCGTAGAGTGATTGGGGCGCGCGGCGCCGTGCGAGCCGCACCATGGCCCGGAGCAGTTCCCGATAGAGTGGCAGGAGGTCCGGCGCGGTTCGCCGCAGGAGGGCCATGTGGCGCTCGATGGTCGGCCAATCCCCGCGCGATGCCGGGCCCGTCAGCGAGCGCCTCGCCCCGAATTCGGCAAAATTCTTTACTGTCTCCGACACAAATTGGGCGAGCATCGGCCGCGCGATGGAGTCCGGGACGCCCGCGCGTTTCAGCAGTCGGCGCGCGTGCTCCATCAGCGTCACCTCCGTGGGACAAACCAGAAACGCCGACAAATGATAAAGCGCCTTCTGCGCGGGACGAATGCGGAAGCTTATGCCTCCCAGCTTTCTCACCCAACTTTGCGCCACCTTAAGCGCTGCGGCGTCGCCTTCGACGCCCCAGTAACAGCTACGCAGATTTCTGACTCCGGCGGCCGGACTCGGGACGGTCTGATAAGGGTGCACCGAACCGATGGCAGCGCCTCGCTGCTTGAGCGGCTGCAAAATGGAACTCGGCATGGAGCCGCAAGTATGCAGCACCACTTTCCCGGCCCAGATCGAGCGCGCGCTCCAGCGCTCCGCGAGCGCGCCCGCTACCTCCGCAATCGCCATGTCCGAGGTCGTGAGCAAAAGCACCTCGGCATCGATGACGCGCGGGTCGCTCAGGGCAATCGGCGTTCCTGCTCCGATGAACCGGACCGCGCGCCGTGCTGAAGCCATTCGCCGCGCCGCTACATACCGCACCGGCAGTCCCGCCTCATGAAGCAACCTCCCCATCGCCTGCCCCACACGCCCGGGGCCCACCAGGGTGATACCTGATTCGGTTCTCCTGCGCTGCTTTCCCATGACTTGGCCCTCAATGTCAAGGATCCAGCCCTTCGATTGCCCGGGCGTCAGATCCGGTTGCGCGGGCTCGCGACCGGAAAATCTTTCACTGTCGTTCAAACGCGCCAGCAAAAGACCGCCGTCAATATGTCCAAACGCCTGCTGAGTCTAACCCCCATACCGCACCTTTGTCCCTCCGCAACTTCTTCAATCCCAACCAATTCCATGTATCACCGTTTAAACAGTTTGAGAAAGCAACGATATGGCCCGGGCACCTCACTTCAAATGGGGGACTTTGGAAGGGGTCGTGCATCTAATAGACGTGAGAAGTCGAAAACCATGGCTCAAACGGCGGCAAAAATTTTCGTGATCGTATTTCTGTCGCTCTACGCGTTCGTAATTCTGGGGTGGGTAGCCTGGATTATCAGGCGTCGATACCGGATCTCGGCTGAACAAGGAACCTCCCGCAGCTTCGTACAACGGCTTGCCCATCTGTTCTCATTCAACCGCCCTCGCGACGTCCACTAACCTTTGGCCTGAACATTGCCCGGATTCGCGGCAGCGTCCGCCGGTGCCAGGCCAACGTCTTTTGCCTTCAGCGCTTTGACGCGGTCCCGCAATTGCGCAGCCTTTTCGAATTCAAATTGTTTCGCCGCCTCGCGCATTTGGACTTCAAGCTTGCGCACGAGTTCTTCGAGCTGATCGGGCGACGTCGGCTCCTCGTCAGAAATCTCTGTGGGGACGGTGACGTAATCCGCCTCGACAATCGAAGCGAGCGCCATGTCCACAGGCTTCACAATGCTTTCCGGAGTGATGCCGTTTTCCTGGTTGTAGCGCATCTGCTTGTCGCGGCGGCGGTTGGTCTCAGCGATCGCGGCGCGCATGGAGTCCGTCATTTTATCGGCGTACAGGATGGACTTGCCGTGCAAGTTGCGCGCGGCGCGCCCCATGGTTTGGATCAACGCTCCGGCGGAACGTAAATAGCCTTCCTTATCAGCGTCGAGAATGGCCACCAGCGAGACCTCCGGCAGGTCCAACCCCTCTCGCAGCAGGTTGATGCCGATGAGCACATCGAATTCCCCACGTCGCAGGTCGCGCAGGATCTTCACGCGCTCCAGCGTCTCGATTTCCGAATGCAGGTAGCGGCAGCGCACGCCGACCTCGGCGTAATACTCCGCCAAGTCCTCCGCCATGCGCTTGGTGAGCGTGGTGACCAGCACGCGCTCGCCGGCCTCTGCGCGCCGGCGGATTTCCGCCAGCAGATCGTCAATCTGATTGCGCGTGGGACGGACCTCGATTTCCGGATCGATCAGCCCCGTGGGCCGAATAATTTGCTCGACGACTTCCCCGCCGACCTTGGTCATTTCGAAGGGACCGGGCGTGGCGGAGACGTAGATGACCTGGCCGACGCGGTGCTCGAACTCCTCGAACGTCAGCGGGCGGTTATCGAGCGCCGAAGGCAAACGGAAGCCGTAATCCACCAGCGTCTGCTTGCGCGAGTGATCGCCGTGATACATGCCGTGAAGCTGCGGCACGGTCTGGTGGCTCTCGTCGATGAACATCAGCGCGTCCTGGGGAAGATAATCGAGCAGCGTCGGCGGAGGCTCGCCCGGCAGGCGGCCGGAGAGATGCCGCGAGTAGTTCTCGATGCCGTGGCAGTAGCCCATCTCCTTCATGATCTCCAGGTCGAACATCGTGCGCTGATGGAGCCGCTGCGCCTCGACGAGTTTTCCCTGCTTCTCGAGCTCGGCGCGCCACCACTCGAGCTCGGCGAGAATGCGCGTGATCGCTTCCTCGCGCTGGTCGGCGGGCATCACGTAGTGCGTGCGAGGATAAATGGGCAGGCGCGCGTAAGTCTGCTTGACCTGCCCGAAGAGCGGATCGATCTGAGAGATGGATTCGACCTGGTCCCCCCACATCTCGATCCGGTAGGCGTTGTCCTCGTAGGTGGGAAAAACTTCGATGACATCCCCGCGCACGCGGAACGTGCCGCGCCGGAAATCGATGTCGTTGCGCTCGTACTGGATTTCCACCAGGCGGCGCAAGATGTCCTGGCGGGAAATCTTCTGCCCATTTTCGAGCAGGAGCAGCATCCCGTAATAAGCTTCCGGCGAGCCCAGGCCGTAGATGCAACTGACGCTCGCCACGATCAGGCAGTCGCGGCGCTCAAAGAGCGAGCGCGTCGCGGACATGCGCAGCTTGTCCAGCTCGTCGTTGATGGTGGCTTCTTTCTCGATATAGACGTCGCCCGCCGGAATGTAGGCCTCGGGCTGGTAGTAGTCATAGTAGCTGACGAAATACTCGACGGCGTTCTGCGGGAAGAAATTCCGGAACTCGTGGTAGAGCTGTGCGGCCAGTGTTTTGTTGTGAGCCAAGACCAGGGTTGGCCGGTTCGCCGCCTCCACCACCTTGGCCATCGTGAAGGTCTTGCCGGAACCCGTCACGCCGAGCAGGACCTGATGCTTCTCGCCCTCCTGGACGCCGCCGACGAGTTCTTCAATGGCCGTCGCCTGGTCACCGCGCGGCTGATAATCGGAGAAGAGGTTAAAATCCATCGCTCTCAGTTCACTTTGCGCTGGAATGGACAAAACCGTATTATAGTTCAAAGCGGACTCAGGCTGAGGACTCGATAAAACTCCGGGCAGAGAAAGGTGCATCACACCCTTACACAGGGAAGGAAAGGCCGGGCATGTTTCACAAAAATGCTGGGAAGATGCGGGTGGTGGCCGGAGCCGTTTGCCTGGCGGCCCTCTGGCCATGTGCCGCCCAGGCGCAGTGTACATCTTGGGAAAGGAACACCGACGCCGGAGACAAGGCGATAGGCGAGGGGCGCTTCGACGTAGCCGAACTCATCTACTGGGACGCGCTCCAGGAAGCCGAGAAGTTCGGGCCGAACGACGAGCGCCTGGCCCAGAGCCTGAACAACCTGGCGAGTGTCTATCAGAGCGAGGGGAGGTTCTCCGAAGCAGAGGCACTATACAAACGCAGCCTGGGAATTTGGGAACTGAACCAAAAGACAGCGAGCCCTTGCGCAATTACCGCTCTGTCCAACTTGGGCTCTCTCTATCTCGACCAGGGCAGGTTCGAAGACGCGAGCGCCGCACTTAAGCGAAGCATGGAGCTCGAGAAAGGTTCGAAGGAGCCTGACGCCCATGCTCTGGCAAACATCCTGAACTCGCTAGGCATGGCCTATTCCGAGGAGGGGAAATACGCCGACGCAGAGAGCACCCTCAAGGTGGCGATGAAAAGCTACGAGAGGCTTTCAGGACCCGAAGATCCTGACTTAGCCCGCGTTGTTAATAATTTGGGGCTCCTCTATCAAAGACAAGATAAGAACGACAAGGCCGAGCCACTTTTTAAGCGGGCGCTCACTCTCCAGGAAAAGGCTTTCGGGCCGGACCACCAGGATGTGGCCGCTACCCTTAACAACCTGGGACTTGTCTACGACAGCCAAGCGAAGTACGCAAAGGCGGAGGCGATCTACAGGAGGGCTTTGGCCATCAACGAGAAAACCTTCGGGACAGAACACCCAACTGTTGCCACCAATCTCGACAACCTGGCCCGTGTTTATCGGCTGCAGGGAAAATTCGCCGAGGCGGTGGAGCTTTGGAAGCAGACCTTGGCAATACGAGAGAAGCTCCTGGGGCTGGAGCATCCGGATCTGGGCCTGACACTGAATAACCTCGGCGTGGTGTACTTCGATATGGGCCGCTACAAGGATGCCCGACCTCTCCTGGAGCGCTCGCTGGCCATCCGGAGGAAAGCTCTTGGGCCCGACCACCCCGAAGTGCAGACTACCTATACAAATCTCATGGCTGTGTACGAGGCCATGGGCGAGTTTGACGCTCCCCAAGAACTGCTGAAGGGAGAAATCGAAGAGGCTGAGAGCGCGAATGATTCGCAGCGTTTGACTCGCAGCCTGAGTGAGCTGGGAAACCTTTACGAGAACCACAGCAAGCTCGAGGAAGCGGAGTCTTTGTTCCGCCGGGCTCTGGAAATCGCGGAACGAAGCAATGGCGCCGAATCGCCCGAAGTTCAGCAGCGGCTCGAAACATTGGCGGCCCTGCTAAAGAGTATGCAGAAGACGGACGAAGCCGCGGAACTCGAATCGCGCGCCCAGGCGATTCGCGCGAAGCTCGCTGAACGCAGTTCTCCGAAGTGAGACCCTTCTGGGGCCCTGACACAGGCATCCCGTGTGTTACAATCTACCGATTTACCGAAGGGACGGGACCTTGGAGAGGATAGGCGCGATGATCGAAATGAGAGGAAGAACTTCCAGAATCTTAGGGGCTGCTTTCCTGGCGGCTGCCTGGTGCGCAACGACGGTATCGGGGCAGCAGCCTGGGACGCCAAAGCCGGCGGCGCCACCAGCCAAACAACCTGCCACGCCGCCAGCGAAGAAGTCCACCGCAGCCTCGACCGCTCCGGCCCAAGCTGCTGCGGCCACCCCTTCCGCAGCCTCCGTGGAACCGGGAGACAAGGTCGTGCTGAAAGTCGGCAACCAGCAGATCACGGCGACGGACCTCGATTATCTGGTCAGCAAGCTTTCTCCCGATGCGCGGCAGGCCATTGCCCAGCAAGGGCGCCGGCCGCTGGGCGAACAGTATGCCATGATGCTGCTGCTTTCCGAGCGCGCGAAAAGCCATCATGTGGAGACGACAGCGGACTTCCGCCGGCAAGTCGAGCTCTTCAAACTGCAGACGCTCGCCCAGTCGGAATACCAAGCCATTGCGAACCAGGCCGTCCTGACACCCGAGGAAGTCAAGCAGTACTACTCTTCTCACAGCGCGGAGTTTGAGGAAGCACAGGTTCGCCAAGTCGTGATTCGCAAGAAGGCGGATGACGCCGCCGACGATGTCCCCGGTTTCAAATCGGCCGACGCCAAGGCTCGCGGCGAGGAGATTCGCAAGGCGCTGACGGCGGGCGGCGACGTCAGCAAGGTTGTCCAGGAATTCTCCAAGCCCAATATTGTGCTCATCGACGCCCAGCCACGCGCCATACGTCACGGCCAACTCCTGGCCGATCTCGATAAGGTGGCATTCCAGCTCAAAGATGGCGAAGTCTCCGAGCCCCTGGAGACTCCTCAGGCTTTGGTCTTCCTGCAGAAGGTGGGCCACCGCCAACCGGAATTACAGGATGTGACCAAAGAGATTGAAGATAAATCACGCCAGGAGAAAGTGGAGTCGGCTCTGGCTGGACTGCGCTCGAAGTCGCCAGTGTGGATGGACGACGCATATTTCGCGCCGCCGCCGGCACCCACCCCCCCATCCGAGGCCGCCGAGCCCGCGCAGAACCCGTCGCCACAGCAATAGTCACCGGCAGAACCTGATGACGGCTGACGCCGCTTGCGCTTTCGGCGTCGCGCGCGGTTGACTTCCCGCTCGAAACAAATTGACGCAAGAGAAGACTCCTCCCGATGAGAAGTTTGGAAGAGCGCGTGCCACCTCACGCCGGCTTTCCCGCTTGGCGAGAAGACTTTTCAACAGAACTGTTGAAAACGTTGTGGAAAAGGCACCGGCATTCTGAAGTAAGAGTCCAATTCTTAAAGGCTTCGAACTCTTTGCACAAATGTGTAGCATTCGCTTCACACCGCTGTTACGCTCGCGTAACCTCAACGACCTCGCCGCGATTTTCTCGCCGCACTCGCCAAGAATGTTTTTCCGTTCATCATCGGAGAAGGAAATTTGGAATCCGACTTGCCTCGCGCGGCAGCCGGGAAACACGGGAATAACGAGAGGAATGTGAAACGCGCGAACGCGCGGCGGGAATCAGAGAAGTGGCTGCGGCTTGCGAAGCTTAACCTCAATCACCTGATTATCCTTGTCGACTTCAAATTCCTGTCCGAAGGCCTGGTGACGATCTGCAGTAACCAGCAGGCGGATCGTTCCCTTGGGGATTCGGGTGAATTTGTAGCGACCCTGGGGATTGGTCTTGGCACTGTAGGACAACATCTTGGGGCGCTTGAGTCTTGCCACGCCGCCAGGCTCGGGGAATTGGAGCGTCAGGCGCGCATTCTCGAGGGGATTGCCCGTCTCGGCATCTTTGACCAGAACGCTGACGCTGGCGCGGTCGGGCGAGTCATCGCCCCTGGCCTGAGGCGCGGCGAGCAAGCTGGCCGCCATTACCAACAGAAACGTGATCAGTGCAGATGGTTTGTAATTTTTTCGAAGCTCACCCATGGGCATCCTCGCCGACACGTGGGATGTCCCTTATTATACCAAAGGACAGAGAGAGTAGGCCTCCTGAGGGTCTCGCGTGGTCTGCCCAATCCCCAGAGCATTGACTAAACCTGACGAGTCCGGTAACTTCGCGGCTTCGTAAGTTTTTCCGCTGTGGTGAGGGACTCGCGGGGCATCATCGGCAAGCAGCGGCTGGCTTGCCGGAAAGCCCCGCCGTTCCGGAAAGGGACCATGGGATTCTCCACCGACGCCATCCATGTAGGCCAGGAACCTGACGCCACGACCGGAGCGATCATCGTCCCCATCTACCAGACATCCACGTTCGTTCAGGAAGCCCTCGGGAAGCACAAGGGCTACGAGTACGCGCGCACGTCGAACCCCACCCGCGTGGCGCTGGAACGTAACCTCGCGGCACTCGAGCGGGCGCGCTTCGGGTTCGCCTTTGCCTCCGGCATGGCGGCCATTAACGCCCTGATGACACTCTTCAAGGCGGGGGACCACATTGTGGCCGGGCACAACCTCTACGGGGGATCCTTCCGGCTGTTCGAGCGTGTCCTGAAGGACTTCGGGCTCGCCTTCAGTTACGCCAACACCTGCCGGTTGGGGGAAGTGGAGACCGCCTTCCGGCCCCACACCCGCCTGCTCTTTATCGAGACGCCCACTAACCCTGTCATGGAAATCACCGACATTGCCGCGGCGGCTGCCGTCGCCCACCGGCACGGGGCGCTCCTGGCCGTTGATAACACCTTTATGAGTCCCTACTTCCAGCGACCGCTGGAACTCGGGGCGGACATGGTCGTCCACAGCACCACCAAATACTTGAACGGCCACAGCGACGGAGTGGGCGGGGCCGTGACGTTGAACGACGCGGCCCTCGCCGAGCGTCTGAAGTTCCTTCAGAACGCCGCTGGCGCCATCCTCGGCCCGTTCGATAGTTGGCTCGTCCTCCGCGGCGTCAAAACTCTGGCCGTGCGCATGGAGCGCCATAACCAGAACGGGCTCGCCGTGGCGCAGTTTCTGGCCCGCCACCCCAAGGTGAAGAAGGTTCACTACCCCGGCTTGACCTCCCATCCCCAGCACGAGCTCGCCCGGAAACAGATGAGCGGATTTGGCGGCATGATTGCCTTTGAGACAGGGTCGCTAGAGAACGCCCGGACGGTTCTCAATTCCGTGCGGCTCTGCTCTTTGGCGGAGAGCCTGGGAGGAGTCGAGACCCTAATTTCCCATCCTGCCACCATGACGCACGCCAGCGTCCCGGCCGAGGAGCGCCAACGGATTGGCATAACGGACGGCCTGGTCAGGATCTCCGTGGGCATCGAGGATGTGGAAGACCTCATCTCCGATCTGGACCAAGCGCTGGTCAGGATTTAAGGCACCTCAATCCGCAAATCATTCCGACATTTCGTCCTCTTTTTGATAGCGATTGAGAAGAAGTGTCCGCTCGGCAAGTCATTTGCTGCTCAGGCGCGCCCAATGGCGGCGTCTGCATGGTAAACTTCCGCGCCGATGCTCATTCGGGGGAAATCCTCGCGGGCCGCACGATGCCAGCTCATGCAGAGCGCCGGCTGCTCATCAGGGTGGCTGCTTCTGGCTCTCTGGCATCACCGACTTCCCTTCCTGATTCTAGTTGCTTTGACGGCGGTTCTTGCCGCGCTTCCCTGTCTTGGAGCCGATGTGGGGGCCGGAGAGCGAGTCCTGGAGATCCCGCGGGTGGAAACCCCTCCTAAGCTCGAGGACTTTCTGGAGATGAAGCCCAGCCCGGCTTGGGAAGGCCGGCTGGCGAAGGCGGATGAGTTCATTCAGCGGCTGCCAAGTGACGGTCAGCCTTCCTCGCAGCGCACCGACGTTTATTTCGCCTACGACGACAAGAACTTCTATTGCATTTACGTCGCCTTCGATTCCGAGCCGAAGAAAGTCCGTGCGCACATGGTTCCGCGCGACAACCTCTACGGCGACGAACGTGTGGATCTGTTTCTCGATACGTTCCACGACCACCGCCGAGCTTTTGTTTTCACCACCAACCCCTTCGGCATCCAGATGGACGGCCTTTGGAACGAAGGGCAGGTAAGCCAGTACGACCGCTCGTGGGATACCGCCTGGGAGTCACGCGGCAAGCTCACGCCGCAGGGCTTCGTGGTCTGGATGGCCATTCCTTTCAAGAGCCTGCGCTTCCCTTCCACGCCCGAACAGAACTGGGGTCTGGTGCTGGTCCGCTGGATTCCGCGCACCAACGAGTCGGCGACCTGGCCGTGGGTCTCGACCCGCATCGAAGGCCGCCTGAACCAGGGCGCGACGATCAAGGGGCTGAAGGACATCTCCCCCGGCCGCAACATGCAGGTGATCCCTTACGGTTTCCTGCGCTCCTTCCGGGCGCTCGACACGCGCGATCCCAGCCTGCCGCGCTTCGAGAGCAAGAGCATTGAGCCCGATGGCGGAATGGACGGCAAGGTGGTCTTCAAACACAGCTTTGCGCTCGACGTGGCCGTAAACCCCGACTTCAGCCAAGTCGAATCCGACGAGCCGCAGATAACCGTCAATCAACGATTTGAACAGTTCTTCCCTGAGAAGCGACCGTTCTTTCTCGAAAACATGAATTACTTCGACAATCCGCTGGACCTTCTCTTCACGCGGCGGATCGCCGACCCGCAGTTCGGCGTGCGGCTGACCGGGAAGCGCGGGCCGTACGCCGTCGGCGCGCTTTTCGCCGACGACCAGTCGCCCGGCAAGGCAGTTCCTCCCGGCGATCCACTCTCCGGGGATCGTGCCTACTTCGGGGTGGTGCGCGTCACCCGCGACATTCTCCGGCAATCATGCGTGGGCCTGATGGTCACCAACCGGGAATTCGCGGGAGGCTTCAACCGCGTAGGGGGAGTTGACGGCCGGTTCAAGCTCAGCCCCAACTGGCTGGCGACCTGGCAGGCGGTGACCAGTTCCACCCACTTCCTGGATGGCAGTCAGTTGGGCGGACCCGCGTACCAGTTGCGTGTGCGTCGCGATGGCCGGCAGTTCCGTTATGACATGCAGTTCGACGACCGCAGCCCGGGCTACTACACGGAGACTGGCTTCCAAGCCGAGGCCATCGTGCAAAGCCCCCTGGCGGGCGGGCGGCAAATCCTCCGGCCTCAACTTCGCCCGGACATCCGCACGCCCAGCCAGTTCGCCAGCTATCGCCTCCGGCCAGAAGGTAAGTACCTGATTTCCTGGGGCCCGAACGTCCTCGTCACTCCCGTCTGGGACCACCAGGGGAACCGGCTGGACTTCTACACGGATTACAGTATGACCTGGGAATTCACCGGGGCGACCTTTTTTGAACTCTATTACATTGGCGATCAGGAGATGCTGCGGCCGCAGGACGTCGCGGGCCTCGCCGAGAACCGCGTCTATTCCCATCACCGGCAGGGCGTCTACTTTGAGACCAGCTACGACCCTCGGATCACCTTCAAGGGCGAGTATGCCCAGGGGTCGCTGATCAACGTCGTTCCGCCCGGCGGCCGGGAACCTTTCCTCGCCCACCTGACTCGCGCCAGGGTCACGCTCACGCTTCTGCCTCTCGTTCCCCTGCGCATCGATAACTCCTACCTTCTCGAGCGCCTCAGCGACCGCGCCTCTGGCGGAAACATCTTCAACAACCGCATCATCCGCTCCAAGTGGATTTGGCAGTTCAACCGCGAGGCTTCGATTCGCGCCATCTTCCAGTACAACACCATACTGGCGAATCGGGCGCTCACCAGCCTCCAGACCACCAAGAACTGCAACGCCGACTTCCTCTTCACCTACCTCGTCAATCCCTGGACGGCGCTCTACGTGGGCTATAACAGCAATCAGGAGAACCTCGAGCTGCTGCCTACGGCCACGAGCAGCGAGCTCATCCGCACCAACCGCTTCCTGAACGACGGCCGGCAGTTTTTTGTGAAGGTGTCCTACCTGTTGCGGTTCTAGGAGACCACTAGCAAAGTCGTCTCAGGCCTCTGGTTGGAGGGGCCCGCGGAAGGTCTCTCACACCGCAGCCGCGGTGGCACCGGAGATCGCCGGACGGCTGAGTCGCATGGCGATGGCTTTGAGAATGAGGAGGATGAAAGCCATTTGCACGCCTAGACCGATGTAAATGGCGGGCGAAAGGCGAGCGAGTCCGGCCCCTCCGGTCATGAAAGGCCCGTAAGGTGTGAGGGCGTCAAAGACCATATTGCTCTCGCTCCCTGTGGTGGCAGCGACCACTATCCCGAGGATCGACACCGCGAAGTAGTAGAGCATCAGGTAGAGCACACCCTTCACCAGCGGGCGCTTCATGCGCGTCAGGTTGCACCACTGGAGGAACATCACGTCGCGCCCGGCGAAGACAAGAAGCACCAGGAGCTGAATCGCGGCCTGCCCCAAGTGCCAACGCTCGAACCCGACAGCGCTCCGCAGCCCCGCCGCCTCCGCGATGAGCAGGACGTAAGCCACCAAGGCCACGGCAATCAGCCAGGGCCAGGCCAGGCCCGATTCAGAGAAATACTTCTCTTCCCCGGCCGCACGCCGCCGCCACCAGACCTTCAGGCGCTCATGGGGAGTGAGCGTGGCCAGTCCCACCACGAAAATGAACAGGCCGTTCATGGCCATGGCCAGGGTGGCAACCTCCTCCGGCCGGATCGTGTGATAGGCCGCCGTCGAGGTCAGAGCTTGCGGATTCAGGAAGGCGTAGAGGAGCACATTCAGGAACGCGCCGAAACCGACCGCCTGCCACCGCGAGAGCAGGACGATCTGCTCCCGGTCCTTTTTCAGATTCCGGACGAGCATCAGTGCGAGCCAGGCGCCGAAGGCGTCCGATGGGGAGCAGGGTCAGTATGGCGACAGCGGCGGAACTGGACTTCTCCAGCAGCATGGAAAGCCACAGGCCCATCAGGCTGACGAAGAGAGCAAAGGCCAGGAGCAGGACGTAAACACCCACCAATGTCCCCAGGCCGTAGCCGCCCAGAGCGCCCACCGCCAGGGAAATCGGCAGCGTACAACCGACCACGAAGTACCCCATGATCGGAGCGCCCAGGATCTTGCCCAGCACGATTTCCCCCGCGGTGAGCCGCGTGGTCTTGAGGAAATCGTAGGTCTTCAGTTCCCGCTCGCGGGTGATCGCCTGCCCGCAGCCGGAGGCGCACCAGAAGGCCAATCCGACAAACTGGATGCCCACCAGCCAGCCATGAAAGGTGCGGAAGAACACGCGCAGGTTCTCGTGCTCGGACGCCCAGCACGCCAGGCCGGCGAGGGCGCAAACCACCACTGCCAGGAAGGCGGCCGTAATCGCCCGCGGCGGCCGCAGCTCGGCGCGCAGGTGGCGGACGAACTCCGGATTGCGCCAAAACTCCAGCACTACATCACCTCGTGACGCGAGAGTTTCAGGTAGAGGTCCTCCACGGTCTGCTTGACCTCTGCAAACGAGACGACTTGGACGCCGCCCTCGACGAGGGCGCGAAGCAGTGTGGCCAGCTCCTCTTCCGTCCCGGCGAACTTGAAGACGCCCTCGCCCTCACTCAGCATGACGCCGGACACCTTCTCGTTGGCCTTCAGCCCGGCGCCCAGCGGCGCGGCGTCGCCGAGCCAGGCCAGCCGCACCACGCGGTGGTGGCTCTCGGCGGCGGTGATTTCCTCGATCGTGCCGCTGCGCACCATCACGCCCCGCTCCATCAGGCCGATGGAGGTGCAGAAGCCCTCGAGCTCCGTCAGGATGTGGGAGGAAATCAGGATGGTCGTCCCCTGGTCGCCCAGAGCGCGCAGCAGATTGCGCAGATCCAAGCGCGCCTTGGGGTCGAGGCCGGAGGCGGGCTCGTCGAGCAGCAACACCTTCGGCCGGTGAATGATGGCGCGCGCGATACCCAGGCGCTGCTTCATCCCGCGCGAAAGCCCCTTGATCATGGCGTCGCGCTTCACTTCCAGGTTTACCTGCTGGATGACCTCGTCGATGCGCGCCGGAATGCCGGCTTCAGAGAGTTTGTAAGCGTGAGCAAAGTAATCGAGGTATTCCCAGACCTTCAAGTCTTCGTAGACGGAGAAGAAATCGGAGAGGTAGCCGATGAACTGCTGGGCGCGCTCGGGTTCGTGGTGGACATCCACGTTGCCGACGAAGACGCGGCCCGCCGTCGGCTCGAGCAGCCCGCAGGCCATGCGGATCGTCGTGGTCTTCCCGGCGCCGTTGGGGCCGATCAGGCCGTAAACCTCGCCTTCCGGGATCACCACCTCGAGGTCGTTCACGGCGACAAGTTCGTCGAACTCTTTGCGGAGTCTTTCCAGCCTGATCATAGCCGCACAAGCCGACCACGCACGATTCCGCTTCCGATGGATAGTACGTTGCGAGCTTCCGGAAAGTTCATCCCCGTTTCCAGGTTGTTCCGCATACTATGCCCGCTCAGACATTGCGTCAAGCCGCGCCGCAAACGCCGGGGCCTGTAGGCATCGTGGCCCTGAGATGCTGAGAACCGAACTGCACCCGTAACAATTTTCTCAAACGATTTAGTCTGGGCTGGCTTTCACCAGGAAGATGGGAATCTCCGCTTCGTGGCGAACCTTGGTGATCGTGGTGCCGTGGATCAGGTCGGAAAGCAGCCGGTGACCGTGAGTTGTCATGGCGATCAGATCACACTGCTCTTCACGTCCGATGCGCAGAATCTCGTTGGAAGGCTCTCCCGTCGCATGGTAGACGCGGACCGTGAAACCCTCCTCCCGAAGTTGCTTTTCCTGCCTGTCGAGGTAGGCGCGGTCCTCGCGGATTTCGTCCGAGTCAGAGAGATTGAGATCCTTCTGCCAGCGCGCGGCCCAGCCGGTGGAAACGTGAATCAGCAGCAAGTCCGCTTTCGTCAACCGTGCCAGTTCCTTGACGCGCGGGAGCAACGCGTCATCCGCCTTGCTGTGGTCAAGCGCAATGAGGATTCTTTTGAACATAGCCGGTGCCCGTCACCCAACCCAACTTGCGAAAGTCTGGACCAGCAAATAGGCGTTCAAGCCTGCGATGATAATTGCCACTGTCCAAGCCATGATTTTGAGCCAGCGGGGATTCACGAACTCGCCCATCTTAGCCGAGTCGCTGGTGAATTGCACGAGGGGGAAGACGGCAAAGGAAAGCTGCAGGCTCAGGATGACCTGGCTGAAGATGAGCAACCGCGCCGTGCCGCGCGTGCCGTAAAAGGCCACGGCGATGATGGCGGGAATGATGGCGAGCAGTCGGGTGATCATGCGCCGCAGCCAGGGCGCGAGGCGGATGTTCAGAAAGCCTTCCATGACAATCTGACCCGCCAGCGTTCCGGTGATCGTCGAATTCTGGCCGGAGCACAGCAGAGCAATCGCAAATAGAGCGCTGGCGAAGGGAATGCCCAGGAGGGGCGAAAGGGTCCGATAAGCGTCCTGGATCTCGGCGACCCCCGTCATGCCCTGCCGGAAAAATGTCGCCGCGGCCATCACCAGGATGGCGGCGTTGATGAAGAAGGCGAAATTAAGCGCCAGAAATGAATCGATAAAATTGTACCGCATCGCGGTCTTCAGGCCCTCCCGCGTGCGCTCGATGGCCCGCGTCTGCACGACCGAGGAATGAAGGTAGAGATTATGCGGCATCACCGTCGCGCCGAGCATGCCAATGGCGATGTAGAGCATCTCGCGATTCGTGAACAACTCCGGCGTAGGAACGAATCCGCGCGCGACGGCCCCGTAGTCCGGCCTGGCCAGAATGATCTCGGCGAGATAACACGTGCCCATGGTTCCGATCAGGATCACCACGAGGGCTTCGAGCCAACGGAAGCCGCGGTGCTGCAAGTAGAGAATCGCCAGGACATCGAAAGCGGTCAGGCAGACGCCCCAGATGAGCGGCAGCCCGAAGAGCAGGTTGAGCGCGATGGCCGAGCCGATCACCTCCGCCAGGTCGCAGGCGGCGATGGCAATCTCACAAAGGATCCAGAGAAAGATGCTGGTGCGGCGCGAGTAGTACTCGCGACAGGCCTGTGCCAAGTCGCGCTGGGCGACGATGCCGAACCGCGCCGCCAGCGTCTGCAGCAGCACGGCCATCAGGTTGGAGATCATCAAAACGAAGATCAGCCGGTAAGCGAAGCGTGAGCCGCCGGCGATATCCGTCGCCCAGTTGCCGGGGTCCATGTAGCCCACGGCCACCAGGAAACCCGGGCCCGAGAAGGCCCAGAGCTTCCGCCAGAAGCCGACACCGGGAATATGCACCGTCCGGTGCGCTTCGGGCAACGACGGGACGGAAGGAGCGTTGTCAAACGATATGGAAGGCTTTGGTGGCACGACTCGGTCTTGGTTAACCTCGGTTAATACTGGTGGTTTATAGCAATTAAGGGAAATGGCGTCAAGGGTGAACGACTGGATTCAGGTACCGGAGGTTTCTGGGGGCCCGGAACGAGGGTTCTCGAGGCGGCCGAGCCGGTCCGCGATGCGCTCGACCCAGGCGCGGTCCTGGATGGAAGGCAGATTCGCATGCACGTTCTCGAGCGCCCCGGCGCGCGCGGCCTCGGCGAGTGCCAAAGCCACGGAGAGATCGGAAGCAGCCTGCGGGATGGTAATCGGCTGCAGGTCCCGGAGAACCTGCTCGACCTCCGCAACAAATTCGACGGATTCGAGTGGCACCGTAGCGGCCAGCTTGCTCGCCTCTTCGATCGCGTGGTCACGTGCGGCCCGCTCGGCCTCGGTCGCTTTGGGTAATCTCCTGGCGGCCATGACGCTGTCGTAACTCTGTGCGTCGCGATCGACGTTGGCAAGGAACCTGGCGCGCAGCGCCGCGAGCTGGCTGCGGTGAGCCTCGAGCTTCGGATAATGTGCCTCAAGCGATTTCCGCTTAAGCGTCAGCCCGCAGACCATTTCTCCCAGCGCTGCAGCCAACGCCCCCGCCAGCGCCGCCACACTTCCGCCGCCCGGCGTGGCGGTGGGGGCCGCGACCGCTCGCACAAACCCCTCGGCGAGGGCGCACAGGTTTGCTCCGGCGACGGCAGTCCGTGCCGCCTGCTCTTCGAGCACTTTAGCCAGCCGGTTTTCGATGATCAATTCGGGGCGATAGTTTTCGACCTTGAGGTAATGCACCGCGGCGTCCTCCAGGGCGCGGCGCGGGACAAGCCCGACGATCTCACTCCCCACCACGCTCACGCCCTCGGCCGCGGCCTCCCGCGCGACGGCATCGAAGACCACGCCGATAGGAGTGGTCTCAAAATCCGTCAAGTTCATCGAGACCTGGGCCTGATTCCGAGCCTTGAGTTCCACGCCCATCGCCTTCACGCATGGAAAGCCGCCGCTCGAAGCACGGATCTTCTTGGCGATGGTTTTGGCCAGCCCAACCTCAGCAGTATCGAGGTTGATGTTGTAAGCGATCAGGAATTTCCGCGCGCCCACCACCGTCGCGCCGGCCGTGGGATGCAGCGCCGCCTCACCGAAATCCGGCAGGCGCTCGGGGTTCGTCCGCACTTCGTCGCGCAATCCCTCGAACTGCCCACGGCGAATGTTCTCGAGATTCTTGCGCTCGGGTTTGCGCGCCGCCGCCTCGTAAAGGTAGGTGGGAATTTTGAACCGCTGCCAAGCCTGCTCCGCCACCCACGCGGCGATGCGCACGCAATCGTCGAGCGCGACGCCGGAAACCGGAACGAAGGGCACCACGTCCGTCGCGCCCAGGCGTGGGTGCGCGCCCTGATGCTTCGTCAGGTCAATCAGCTCGGCCGCCTTGCCGATGCCCCGCAGGGCGGCCTCGCCGATCCTTTCGCGCGTCCCCACAACCGTGATGACCGACCGGTTGTGGTCCGCGTCCATCTCCCGGTCGAGCAGATAAACCTCCGGGCCCGCCAGCAGCGCCGCGATGATCGCCTCAACCTTTTTCGCGTCTTGGCCTTCGCTGAAATTCGGCACGCACTCGACGATGGTCTGCATGATTCGAGTTTACGCGGAGTCACTTCCCCGAGCAAACCACCTGCCCGCGCTTGATGGTCATGGCGCAGTGGTTCCAGCCGAAGTAGTAAGGGAGCTCGCGGTGGTCCTCGACGGCCATCACCGCGAAGTCGGCTTGCTTGCCGGGCTCGAGCGAGCCGAGTCGGTCGGCAAGGTGCAACGAGTACGCGGCATTGATCGTCGCAGCCGAGATGGCCTCGGCGGGCGTCATGCGCATCTGCGAGCAGGCCAGCGAGAGGATGAACTGCATGTTCAACGTGGGGCTGGTGCCGGGATTGAAGTCTGTCGCCAGGGCAACAATGGCTCCTGCATCAATCAGCGGGCGGGCGGGCGGGTACTGACGAAGTCCGAGGTGAAAATTCGCACCGGGCAGGAGCGTTGCGACCACATCGGAGCAAGCCAGAGCGCGAATATCGGCATCGTTCACATGATCGAGGTGGTCGGCAGAGGCGGCGCCGACTTCGACCGCCAGGCGACACGCGCCGGTGTGAGCAAGTTGCTCGGCGTGAAGGCGTGGGACAAGGCCGTAGCGCGAGCCCGCCGTGAAAATCTGGCGACATTGCTCAACGCTGAACGCTCCACGGTCGCAGAAGCAATCGATGAATCGCGCCAGCCGCCTCTTCCCAACTTGCGGAATGAGCCGCTGCGACACGAGCCTGAGATACGCCTGCGGCCGTCTTTGGTATTTGGCCGGAAGAGCGTGCGCCGCGAGGAGTGTGGGGATAAGTTCCAGCCGGGCGGTTCGTTGCAAGCGTTGAATCACGCGAAGGATTTTCATCTCGTTCGCAACGTCCAGCCCGTAGCCTGTTTTGACTTCGATCGTGGTGGTTCCGTGCGCCGCGAACTCCGCGAGGAAGCGGCGAGCCTGAGCGAGCAAGTGGTGTTCCGTAGCGCGCGCGACCAGCCCGGCTGAACGGGCGATTCCGTCGCCGGCACGAGCGATTTCGGCGTAGGTCGCGCCGCGGACTCGTCGCTCAAAATCGTCCACGCGGTTCCCGGAGAAGACCAAATGAGTGTGGCTATCCACGAAGCCCGGCATGACGATGTGACCACGGCAGTCGATCGACTCCGCCTTCAGACGCCGCGCCTCGCCGGCCAGTTCGGGCGTCTTCCCGACGCGCAGAATCTTGTCCCGCCAGGCCAGGAGGGCGCCGTCGCGGATGATTCCCAGCTCACCGAGCGCTGGGCCCCGGCGTGGCATCGGCGGGCCGGCGAGAGTCAGCAACTCGTCCGCGTTATGAAGGAAGAGTGCCCACTGCCATCATGACCCTGGCCGAATACGAAAAGGGCCGATTCGCTTGTCCCAAATGCAAGAGCAGGAAGGTCGAGCAGAAGATGGCCACGTTCTTCGCGGTGACCTCCAAGAAAAGCTGAGAAGAACAGTGACGAGTGAAGAGTGACGAGGCGGGGGAAGAACCTCTTCTTTGTCACTTGTCGCTCGTCACTACTCCCATGGGGATCTTCACTCCCGCCTTCTGCGCGAATCGAACCGCTTCTTGATAGCCAGCGTCCACGTGCCGCGCGACGCCGATGCCCGGGTCGTTGGTCAGCACGCGCTGGAGACGCTTGGCCATTTCCGGCGTGCCGTCGGCGACGGTCACCTGCCCGGCGTGGAGCGAGTAACCGATTCCCACTCCGCCGCCGTTGTGAAAGGAGACCCAGCTTGCGCCCGAGGCCGTGTTGAGCAACGCGTTGAGCACCGGCCAGTCGGCGACGGCGTCGCTGCCGTCTTTCATCCCTTCCGTCTCGCGGAACGGTGAGGCGACGGATCCGCAATCGAGATGGTCGCGGCCGATGACGATAGGAGCCTTCAGTTCGCCGTGCGCTACGAGATCATTCAGCCGCTCGCCGAACAGCGCACGCTCGCCGTATCCGAGCCAGCAGATGCGCGCCGGCAGCCCCTGGAATCTCACGTGCTTTCGCGCCAGACGAATCCACCGGTTGAGAATGGCGTTGTCGGGAAAAAGCTCGAGCACCAGATCGTCGGTTCGATAGATATCTGCGGGCTCGCCCGAAAGCGCCACCCAGCGGAACGGCCCGCGGCCCTCCGAAAAGAGCGGCCGGATGTAAGCCGGAACGAAGCCCGGGAAGTTGTAAGCCTCCTTGATCCCGCCGTGCTCGAAGGCCATGGTGCGAATGTTGTTGCCGTAATCGAACGTTGCGGCGCCGAGCTTCTGCAATTCCAGCATCCCGAGCACATGCCGCGCGATGGAGTCGTAAGAGCGCTTCAGGTATTCCTGGGGATTCTTGCGGCGGAGCTCGGCGGCTTCTTCAAGACTCAGGCCCGCAGGAACATAACCGTTCAGCGGATCGTGCGCGCTGGTCTGGTCAGTGAGCAGATCCGGCACGACGCCGCGGCGGGCCAGTTCCGGAATGACCTCCGCGCAGTTGCCTACCAAGCCGACGGAGACCGCTTGTTTCTGGCGCACAGCGTTTTTCAGAATCCGCAGGGCCTCGTTGAGCTCATTGACGCAGATGTCGCAATAGCCGGTCCGCATACGGCGCTTGATTTTCTCTGCGTCCACCTCGACACCCAGGAACGCCGCGCCGTTGAGCGTGGCGGCAAGCGGCTGCGCCCCGCCCATGCCGCCCATGCCGCCGGTGACCACCAGCTTGCCCGCCAGGTCGCCCGCGAAGTGTTTCCGCCCGGCCGCGGCGAAGGTCTCGTAGGTTCCCTGCAGGATTCCCTGGGTGCCGATGTAGATCCAGCTCCCGGCGGTCATCTGTCCGTACATGATGAGTCCCAGACGTTCGAGTTCGCGAAACTTCTCCCACGTCGACCAATGGCCTACGAGGTTGGCGTTGGCGATCAGCACGCGCGGCGCCCACTCGTGCGTCCGGAAGACGCCCACGGGCTTGCCGGATTGAACGAGCAACGTTTCGTCGTTTTCGAGAACCTTCAGTGCCTCGATGATGGCGTGATAGCAGGCCCAGTTGCGCGCTGCCTTGCCTGTGCCGCCGTAAATGATGAGCTCTTCGGGCCGCTCGGCCACTTCCGGGTCGAGGTTGTTCATCAGCATGCGCATGGCGGCTTCCTGCTGCCATCCCCTGCAAGAAAGGGCGATGCCACGCGGCGCGCGCACGGGCCGATATTCCTCGCGGGAACCGGCAGGGATTTGCGAAGTCGTCGTGCCAAGCTCAGCCATAGGATTTCTCCCCGGGGCAATCTTAGCCCAAGGCCGGAGGAAGCGAAAGTGCGGGCGGCGCGGGAGGTGGGAAGCGTCCCGCACGCGGCAAGATATTGACGAGGGCAGGGCGCGGTGCTAGGTTTGCCGGGTTTGTCGCCGGGTGGCCCGGCGGCAATTCAAGGCGGATGCCATGTGGGGAAGGTTCAGCCGAGCGCGCTTTCGGTTTCGTTCAGGATTCCTTGCGTTTGTTGTTGTGGGTCTGGCGTGGTGGGCGCCGTTGCCAGCCGTTGCAGCCTCCCCGACGACGACCACCCTTTCCGAGCGCGTTCGTCAAGCGGACGATTACTATCTCGGCCGGCAGAAACTGGAGAACGTGCGCCGCGCGCTGCAACTTCTCCGCGATGCGCTGGCACACAATCCGGCCAATTACGAGGCCTGGTGGCGCCTTTCGAGAGCGGCCTGCTACCTTGCCCGACACACGGCCAAACCTGAGAAGATACGACTGCTTGGGGAAGCAGTCGCGGCGGGCAAGCGCGCCGTGGCCCTTGCGCCGCAAAGGGTGGAGGGCCACTTCTGGCTGGGGGCGAACTATGGCCTGACCGCCGAGGAGAGGAATTTCGTCAAGGCCCTGATGCTCGTCGATTCGATCCGCCAGGAGATGGAAACGGTGGTCCGCCTCGACCCCGACTACGAACAGGCCGGCGGGGAGCGCACTCTGGCACGGCTGGATTTTCGCGCGCCGTTTTTCAAGGGCGGCGACAAACGGCGATCCAGGGATTTGCTCGAGAAGTGCCTGAGGAGCTATCCGCAGAATTCCCTCACGATGCTCTATCTCGCCGACACCTATTGGTCACTCGGTCTGCGCAGCGAGGCTCGCGAACAGCTCGAGAAGATACTCGCCCTCTGCCCCGATCCCCTCTACGGCCCCGAGCTTGCCGAGAACCAGGCAGAAGCCCGCGAAAAACTGGCCAAGGATTTCCACTCCGGCAAGTAGTCGCACTCCCCCTGCCCGGAGCTGGCCTCAAACGCTGTCCGTGCGCCGCGGCGTGTGAGCACACCTG
>JAIQGB010000487.1 GCA_020072905.1 Terriglobia bacterium
ACAGCGCGGTGAGCGCGTGAGCGATCACGCGCTCGCTTCGCTGGTGACGGTAGTTGATCGCCGAGTCAAAGACGTTGACCCCCGACTCGGCTGCACACGTCACCGATTCGTTGTAGAGCGCGTCATAGGCCCCCGTCGGCTCGCCCAGGTACGTCCCCAAACCGATCGAGGAGATCCACAAACCGTTCGCTTTGCGCAGATGACATGGCAACTTCGCCTCAAAACGCGCCTTGAAGCGCGTGGTGCCCTCATCGGTTGCGAAGCCCGGAATCAGCATTTGTTCTCTCCGCAGAGTGGAGACTCACCCTTTTAACCCGGCCTGGAATCAATAGCAAGGAGTTGTGAGCGACCCGGCAGACAAGTGATGGCATATTCCTCAGGTCCCAGCAGGCCTGAGCCCTGCGCACGGAGGTTCTGGCGCGGCGGAGGCCAGGGGTGCGAAGCGGCCGGTCCTGCGCACGGCGCGGTGAGAGGACTGCAGGGGAAAGAACTCGGCCTGAATCACGGCAGCGCTGGACGGCTATTTCACCGAATCTGTCACCCACTGCAGATAGTTCCGCGAACCATCAATGATGGGCAAGCAGATGATTTCCGGGGTGTGATAGCTGTGGATCTTGGAGATGGCGGTCTTGATCTCCGGGAAAAGCTGCCGCGTGCTTTTGATGAACATCAGGCACTCTTTATCTTTCGCCAGCTTGCCCTTCCAGCGGTAGATTGATTCGATTCCTGGCGTGATGTTGACACAGGCGGCGAGTTTCGCCTCCACCAGATGGCGCGCGATCTTGCGGCACTCGCGCCGGTTGGCCGCCGTCACCATGACGACAATTTTATCGGTCACAAATCCTCCTCAGGATTGCGCAGCGTGGGCCTCAAAGATACAATAGCCCCACGATGGCAGACAACCCGATTAAGTTCGGAACGTCGGGGTGGCGCGGGATCATCGCCGAGGATGTTACGTTCGCGAACGTGCGCCTGGCGGCAGCGGGAATCGCGCATCACCTGCTGGCAAAATCATCGCGGCCGCACGTTGTGGTGGGCTTCGACACGCGCTTCATGTCCGAGCGATTTGCGGACGCGGCCGCCGAAATCCTGGGCACGCACGGCATCGAATGCTGGGTCTCGCAACGGCCTGACCCCACCCCGGCGATCTCGTACCACATCATCTCCAACAAGCTGGCGGGCGGGATTAACATCACCGCCAGCCACAACCCGCCCGAGTACAGCGGCCTGAAATTCTCCAGCGCCGACGGCGCGCCCGCGCTTCCCGAGGTCACGAAGGATATTGAAAGCCGCGTAGGGAAGGTCCTCGCCGGCGAGCTCTCTTTGAAGGGGCCGATGTTTGCGGCGCCGCTGCGGCATCCGGTGGACCCACGCCCGGCCTATCTTGACGATCTGCGGCGCAAAGTGGATCTGAAGGCCATCGGCCAGGCGCGCATGAAGATTGCTTACGACCCGCTCTATGGCACCGCGCGCGGCTATCTCGATGATTTGCTCCGCGAATCGGGTGCCGAGCTTACGGTTCTCCACGACTATCGCGACGTGATGTTCTCGGGCGTCGGCCCTGAGCCGAGCGAGAAGAATCTGGCGGAGCTTTCTCAGTTCGTCAAAGAGAAGGGCTGCGCTCTCGGTGTCTCGACCGACGGCGACGCCGACCGCTTCGGCTTCGTAGACGCCGACGGCACGTGGATTCAGCCCAACTACATTCTCGGCTTGCTTGCTGATTACCTGATCGAAGTGCGCAAGTTCCCGGGCGGCATCGGCCGCAGCGTCGCCACGACTCACCTGATCGACGCCGTGGCCAAGCACCACAACGTGCCGTGCTACCAGACGCCCGTGGGTTTTAAGTACGTGGGCGAACTCATCAAGGAAGACAAGATCGTTCTGGGCGGGGAGGAGAGCGCCGGGCTTTCGATTCGCGGCCACCTGCCCGAGAAGGACGGCGTTATCGCCTGTTTGCTCGTAGCCGAAGCGGTGGCGCGGCGCGGGCAATCGATCAAGCAGCAGCTCGCGGCGCTCTTCAAGAAGGTGGGCGCGTTTTATCCCGTTCGCATCAACCTGCATCTTGAGCCGAACGTTCAGAAGCGCCTTCTTGACAAGCTCGGGCGCGATTGGGATCGGTTCGACTCGCGGAAGGTGGCGAAGATTGACCGCACCGACGGCTTGAAGATGATCCTCGCCGACGGCTCCTGGGTGTTGATGCGGCCCTCGGGGACGGAGCCGGTGGTGCGCGTCTATTGCGAGGCCGCCACGGAGGCGGAACGCGATCGACTGGCCGGCGCGGCCAAGACGTTCGTGACGAGCCCGTGATGAATTTTCGCTGGGAAGACGGCCGCTTTCGCCGCACGGCGATGCTGGTGCTGGCGCTCATCGCCATCGTCCTCACCGTTCACGAGATTTTCGGTGGGCACGGATACCTGGCCCTGCGCCGCCGTCGCCAGGAACTGCAAACTCTCCAGGAACAGGTCAGGCAGCTTCAGGAAGAAAACCAGAAGCTCGAGCAGCAGATCAAAGCGCTCAAGACCGACCCCAAGGCCATTGAAAAACTCGCCCGCGAACAAATGAAGCTTCGATTTGTCGCGCATAGCGTGGCCGCGCTCCGATCTGAGGTGTGCCAACCCATTCCCTCCGTATTAGAATCAAATCAGCAGGGCCTATGAGCGAAGCGCAGTGGATTTGGAAACCCGGTCAGGAGTTCATTGAGCGGACTAACGTCTTCCGGTTCATGACACATCTGGGCATCGAGAGCCGCGAAGAATTCCTGCGCTTTTCGCGCGACGATCCCGAGAGCTTCTACGACGCGCTTGTGAACGAGATGGGCGCCGAGTGGTCCGAGCCGTACGCGCAAGTCCTCGATACTTCGCGCGGGGTCGAGTGGGCTCGATGGTTCGTGGGCGGCAAGCTGAACATCGCGTGGAACTGCCTTGACCGGCACGCCCAAGGGGCCGCAGCATCGCGGCTGGCGATTGTTTGGGAAGGGGAGGATGGCTCGAGCCGCAAGCTGACTTTCGCGGAACTCTACACGGAAGTCAGTCGGCTCGCGCATGCCCTCGAATCGCTCGGCTTGCAAAAGGGCGACCGCGTGGCGCTCTACATGCCCATGGTGCCGGAAGTTGTTGTCATCCTGTATGCGTGTTTCAAGCTCGGCATCATCGTCGTCCCGATCTTTTCCGGCTTTGGCCCGCGTGCTGTGGCGACGCGCTTGGAGGACTCGGGCTCGCGCGTGCTCTTCACGGCGGACTTCCTCGAGCGGCGTGGGAAGCTTTTGCCCCTCAAAGAGAAAGCCGACCAGGCCTGCCAGAATGCCGCCGCACTCGAGAAAGTGGTTGCCCTGCGCTATAAGGGAGGGGAAGTGCCGTGGAATACCGCTCGCGATGTCTGGTGGCATGATCTGGTGAAGAATCGGCCGGCGGAGCGCGAGTCCCTCCCACTCGACTCCGAAGACCGCGCGCTCATCCTCTACACTTCCGGGACCACGGGCAAGCCCAAGGGCGCTGGGTCCTTGGACCATCATGGGGAATCATTGCTTCGGGGGTACGGTCTTTCTGTACGACGGCGCGTTCGATTATCCCCAGCCCGACCGCCTTTGGGAGATGCTTGCGCGCCACCGAATCACGATGCTGGGCATTTCCCCCACGGCAATTCGCCTGCTGATGCGGAAGAACCACGACTTGCTGCGGCGGCACGATCTCACTTCGCTGCGGCTGCTCGGCTCGACCGGCGAGCCCTGGGATGAGAAGTCTTACATGTGGTTCTTCGAAAACGTGGGCCAGCGCCGCTGCCCGATCATCAACATCTCGGGCGGCACGGAAATCATCGGCTGCTTCTT
>JAIQGB010000488.1 GCA_020072905.1 Terriglobia bacterium
GAGAGGGTGATGGTGAGTTTGTCCACCTGTGCGCTGGCCTTGGCCAATGTCATCGGCGCTTCGAACTCGACCTTGGCCTTCTGCACCTCGAACCCGTCCATGCGCGCGGCCCGGACTTTGGCCGGATCGATGAAGGCCAGACTCCACTGCGCGCCGTCCGCGGAGCGGCCGAGACCCAGGAAATAGTAGCCGGGCCGGACGTCCTTCCCGGCAATCTTGAGTGGCAGCGAGGTATCCAGCGCCGTCCAGAAGTTGCTGCCCATGCGCCAGACTTTTCCTTTGGTCATGCCGTCGAATTTGGCCGGATCCTCATAATCTTTCTTCCAGACCGGGCGGCCGTAGTCGATGGCGAACTGGCCCGCCGAGCCATCGAGCTTGGTATTCCAGTAGAGCACGCGGGCCGAGGCGCGATCATCCGGCTCACCGCCTTCGGCGACGATCACGGGCCGCGGCTGTTGAGCAAACGCGGCGAGCGCCAGAAGCGAAGGAAGCGCAAAGAGCAGCAAACGGGTTCTCATCGAGTCTCTCTCGGGGTTCTCTTGGGGCCTGTGGGCGGCTGCATCATAGCACGGGCAATCTCGTCATGGGACGTCGCGAAAGGGTTTCGTAAGGCCGCGAGCGTGGGGGAGACCGCCGGTTTCCCCTCCCTTCAGCGACGGGCTGAGCTGAGGCCTTCCAGAAACTCCTTCACGGCTTCCTCATAAGGCTCTCGGGCTTGATTGAACCCCTCTCCATGCCGTGTACCGGGCACAATGAGGATCCTCTTTCCCTGACCCGAGGCCCGGGCATAAAGCGCCTTGGCAATCGAGGGCGGCATGCGGCGGTCGCCTTCCACGGCGACAAACATAATGGGCCGCGGGTTGATTTGGTCCACCGCCTTCTCCAGGTCGAAATCGTCGACACGAAAACCGCCGCGCCAAGCCGTCCAATCCATGACCTCGTAGGCAATCGGTAACGCCGGCAGGTGCAGGAAGAGCTTCAGGTGATGCTGGGCCGTATCCGAAAAGGACAGGAATGTGCTGTCGGAGATCACCCCGGCGATTTCCTGCGAATCGGCGGCCGCCATGAGCGCCGCGGCAGCACCCATCGAGACGCCCCAGGCCACCACCGGCCGGGCCGCTTTCTGCTCGGCCAGAGCGAATCGCACCGCGCCGAGCACGTCGAACCGCTCCTGGTAGCCAAGCGTGGTGATTTCGCCTCCGCTTTGCCCGGAGTGGCGGAGGTCGAAAAGCAGTGCGTCGTAACCCAAGTTGTGCGCGAACGCCGCCATGGGAAGCATCTCCACTCGCGTCCGATTCAGGCCGTGACAGTAAATGATGGTCCCTCGCGCCGCGCCCGACGCGGGAATGTACCAGCCCTTGAGCGGAATGCCGTCCGTCGATGGGAATTCGACCCAGCGGAAGTTGAGGCCGTACGAGGTGGGCGTCTTGCCATCGTTGCGATCGGGGTAGTGATAGCGGCCGCGGGTGAGGATGTTGGTGAAAAACCAGGGCACGACGCCGAAGAAAAAGATAGCGAGGAGCACACCCAAAATGATGAGCACGCGCCGGGTAATGCGCCAGATTTTCGATCCTGGTTTCAACGATTCAGCCCTGCAATCCGAGCCCTATGCCAAGCTTGCCATCTTCAATCCTGTCTCGCACGCAATCGGTGCCAGAAACCTCCTGCGCCCTTATGCCCTCTCACCCACCGGCTGGGGTTCCATGATGTGCGTGGCAAGCAACACAGCCACGAGCGCGGTCATCAGCGCACAAAGCGTGGTGACCGCCGCGTAGCCGTGGTGCTGGAAAAGCACTCCTCCCACCAGCACGATCAAACCGATGCCAAATTGGGAACCGATGTTGCGCAACGCGATGAATGATCCCCGCTGGGCTGCGGGAACCATTTCCGTCATCAGCGCCGTCAACGGGCCCTGGCGAAACGCCGCGCCCAGACTCGTCAAGGCGAAGACCACCAGCAGCATGGCGCCCCATTTGAAAAACGGGATGGCGGCTACGGAAACCGCCAACAGCACGTTGCTGGCAATCGAAACCGTGCGCTTGCCCAGCCGGTCGGAAGCGATTCCGCCCAGTGGTGCGCTCGCCACGGCCACCAGGCCCCCCAGCATAAAGATCCACCCAATGGTGCGGGTCGCCACGCCGAACTGATTGTTCAACCACTGTGCGATGTAGGTCAGAAACCCCACCAGCCCCCCCGAGACCAGGAAGGCAATGACCAGCGCCGCGGACGTGTCGCGCCGGTGTAGGAACGACCGGAAGGCACGGGCTGTGGTGCGCAGTTTCTCTTTGGAAGGCTCCGGGCTGAGCTGGTCGGCGGGGAGCACCAACGAACTCAACGCCACAACCACGGCCAGCGCCGCGAACAGAACAAAGGCCCGCCGCCAGCCGTAGCGGTCGGCGATCTGGGTGGCCAGCGGAACACCCAGGATCGGCGCGGCGAAATAGGCGGAGGAAATCAGGCCAATGGCGCGCCCCCGAACGTGGTAGGGGAACCAATCCCCGGCAAAAGCAATCGAGCACGTGGAGATGGTGCCGGCTGCAAAGCCTGTCAAAACTCGTGCCAGCAT
>JAIQGB010000489.1 GCA_020072905.1 Terriglobia bacterium
CAGCGTCCGCACGCGCACCTTGCGGACAGCTCGACGGTAAAGGATCGAAGCGACGACCGCCGCGCAGGAGCCCGTGCCGGAAGACATCGTTTCTCCCACCCCGCGCTCCCAGAAGCGGACTTCGATTTCTTCTCGAGAAAGAACCTTAACGAACTCCACGTTGGTGCGGTTGGGGAAGAGTAGATTGTTCTCGATCTCGCGCCCCAGGCGCGCCCAATCGATCCCGCCAAAATCGCCCACAAAGAGCGAGCAGTGAGGATTCCCCATCGAGGTGACGGTCACGGGGATCCGGCCGCGATGAGTGGAGAGGGGAAAACCCGCGACCGGGCCACGGCCCTTCGCGCCCTGGAACGGAATCTTCCGCGGGGCGAGAATCGGCCGCCCCATCGCCACGCGGAAGGCCCACTTCCCTTCCCCGGATTCCACCAGGCGCAGCGTCTTCAGGCCCGCCACCGTCGCCACTCGCACCGGACTCTCGGCCATTCCGTGCGCGATCAGATAGGCGCCGGCGCATCGAATCCCGTTCCCAGACATCTCCGCTTCGCTGCCATCGGCGTTGAAGAAGCTCACGCGGGCCGGAGTCTTCGGGCCCCTAGGCGGCGTGAGGATCAGCAGCCCGTCGGCACCCACGCCGGTGTTGCGGGCACAAATCGCCCGGGCGAACTCCCGGTAAGGCTGCGTCGCGTCTTTCGACAGAGCAACTACGAAATCGTTCGCGAGCCCATGGAATTTCGCGAACGGTATGGCGACGGTTTTGGCCATGTCTCGTTTGGTTCCTGCCTGTGAGGGGTTAGTCTTGCCCCAAAGGATTCTTCGGTCAAGCGGATTTCAATCCCCGCGACGGCGATAAATTTCTACGCTTCCTTCGCCGGGGAAGTTGGCTTGAAAGATCGTCTCGAAACTCCTATAGGCCTCAGGATAAGCGCGCATCAGGATGTCGACATCGTCGCCGTCGCCGCGCACGATCCACTCTGCCCACTTAGCCGGGGCAGCACGCAGCAGGTCCCGGAAGCGCCGATTGTTACCCGTCAGCGTTTTGTGGAAAGGAATGCTGACCTCGCGCATGACGCACGGCCATTTCCCCGAGGCGATAAGAATGTTCCCGCCATCGTAGACTTGGCGCAGCACGCGGATCACCGCCTGCTGGCGATGGGAGCGGCAGGGTGTGTTGAGTAAGCCTTCTTTGGCAATAGCCAGTTCGCGGGCTCCGTGTGACGCGATCAGAACAGCCTGGCCGACAATGATGAGGAGCAGCCCCGCGAGCACCAGGCGGTGTAGCCGGCGAGGCAATCCCGGAGAGAGCAGGAAGCTCGGAAAGATTGCCGCGGCCGGGAGCATTTCCATTCCGAGGCGGAGGTTCCAATAGGTGTTTGGAAACAGCGTGGGGACATAGAGCGGAACCGCCGAGTGCGCCATCGCCTGAATGTTGAAGGGCAACGGCACTAGAAAAAGCAGCGCGACCGCGCGCCGGCGCCGGTCGGGCGCGTTCGCCGCCCAGGCAATCAGGCCCAGAAGCGCCAGGACGAGCGGGCCGACGCCGATCACGAGCTTCAGGTCTTCCAGATAGTAACGCGTCGAGACCAAGATGCTTCCGTCAGTGGGAAAAGCGAAGGCAGTTGTAGCAAGTTGATGAGCGTAAATCGCCTGGGCGGAATACGGACCGTTGTAGAATTCCAGCGCGTTGCCGAACTGGTAGGCGTTGTGGAGCAACCAGAGCGCGGGGCCCGCTCCGGCAATCGCCGAGAACAGCGTCGCGTGGCGAAGCCGCTTCGGCCAGGGATACTGTCTCGCCAGCAGCACAAACAGCGCGGCGAACGGAAGCACGGACCACCCGTCGTAGCGCGTCAAGGTCCCGCAGAATGCCGCCACCCCCGCCCCGATTAGCACCCGGACGCTTCCTGATTCCTGATAGCGGAACAAACCATAAACCATCAGCACCATCCAGAGGATGGCGCGCGGTTCGGTAAGCGGCGTACTCGCCAGATACAACATGTTGGGACAAAGCAGGAAACCCCCCAGCGCCACTACACCGGCCGCGACTTCACGGTTCATTTCGGTGGCGAGCCGGAAGACGAACCAGGCGGTTACGATCAGTGCGGCGGACGAGACAAGGCTTCCCGCGAGGCCGGTCTTCCACAGGAAATCGTTGATGGCGAGCGGCGCGGCGAGCAAATGCGGCAGCGGGAGCCACACGGTGCCGATTTCATCGTAGCCCGGAGTCAGGGAATCGAAGAGGCGCCGCGCGCCTTCCATGTGCGCCATCGCGTCACCGTAGATGTTCGTCAGCCCACGAGAATAGAAGAAGTAGAGGCTGGCTGAGGCCACCACCACAATGGCCGTCCAGACGCCGACGCAAATTTGCGCCGGCAGAGTCAGTTCAGCGGAAAGAACCGGCGGGCGCGCGGAAGCAGGTTCAGACATCAAAGTGGGTGAGCTTCTTGAACTCGCGGAAGCGGTCGGTGATTTGCGGCGCGCTCAGGCGCAAGAGCCCCCCGAGCCCAAACTCCTCGACGGCGAAGCTGGCCATCACCGAGCCGTAGATCACCGCGCGGCGG
>JAIQGB010000086.1 GCA_020072905.1 Terriglobia bacterium
GCAGACGCAGTCGAAGAAACGAAGGCGGAAGTCAGAGGTGGGTGTGGGGGACTAGAATCCGGGGGGGAATGCTGAGGGTGAGGTCAAGCCAACTTCTCGACGCGGTGACTCCGGGCGGCGAACGATCTCGATCTGGACGAGGGCCAGTCCTGCCCCCAGGAATCCCAGGCTCTTGGCGGCTGCCATAGACACATCAATGAGCCGCCCGGGGACATTCGGACCGCGATCGTTGATCCGCAAAGTGACGCTTCGCCAATTCAATAGGTTCGTCACGCGGACCTTGGTGCCGATCGGGAGTTCCCTGTGGGCAGCCGTAAGTCCATTCATATCAAAGGCTTCCCCATCTGCCGTGGGGCTGCCTTGTAGTTCCTCGCCGTACCAACTGGCAACGCCAACCTGAAAGGCCGGCCGGAGCGAAGGAGCAGCCAGCCCGTTCACCGGTACAGGCGGTCTGGCCTCCGAATGAGGCGAAAGCAAGACAAGGGCTCCAACGACACAGCCCATTACCAATTTCCTCATTCACCCTCCTACTAGAATTTTTCCCCGGACGGAGTGTGAACTCCGTCAAACGGTCACCGAGAATTCCGGGGGAATGGTAGGAATGCTAGGAAATTTGGTATTTCTTGTCAAGCTCAATATCGCTGGCTGCCAACCGGCTGGTCGGTAGGGAGTTACGTCCCTCGGCGATGCGCGTCCAGGCGGGACTGCGGGGCAGTCTGTCCCTGCCTGCAGGGAGGTCAACCGAGGCTGCAGGCTGTTACTTCAGGTGAAGCGCCTGACTCAGCGGGCGGCCCTGGGCTCCGGAAGGCTGGTCCAACCCCAAAGCGGCGGCAAAAGTGGGGGCCAAGTCGACAGGCTGGACCGGATCCGAATAGGTTCCAGGGGTGAACGCGGTCCCCCAAAAGACCAGGGGAACCTGCGCGTCGTAGTTCCAGGGCGAGCCATGGGTGGTGTCCGTGTCACTGCCGGAAGGCACGGCAAATGGCTTGAGGATGAGGAAAACATCCCCGCTCCGGCTTGTTTCGAAGCTGTTGAGGGCCTTCCGGAAGAGCGGGTCCTGCGCTGAATTGCCGTTCACCAGCTCAGTCCGAGTGAACGCGGCTTGAACTCCTGGCACGCGTAAGGCAGCCTGAGCGACAATCGCCTCAGCCCTCTCCGCGGGAATCTGCCTCCTCTTCAAGGCATCCTGGTCAAGATCGACGTAGGGGATCCCGATCGATTGGGCCAGTCTCTGCTCGCCGAATTGCTGGACGAGCGCAGCCTCGATGGTGTGTTCGAGTGGCCCAGCGTTGAACCCGCCGAAGCCCAGGTGATGCTCCCGCACGAACTGAGGTGTGGGAGCCACGCCGTGGTCGCCGGAGAGAGCCATCCAGACGTTGGACAATCCCACGGTGTGGTCGACCCCCGCGAAGAAATCCGCGAGGGCCCGGTCGGTGCG
Source organism: Terriglobia bacterium (assembly GCA_020072905.1). Taxonomy (GTDB): domain Bacteria; phylum Acidobacteriota; class Terriglobia; order UBA7540; family UBA7540; genus JAIQGB01. The sequence continues at coordinate 1,439 of JAIQGB010000086.1, forward strand.
CAAGGTCAGATCGGCCACCTGCAGACTGTAGGGACCGAAGTCGTGGCCGATATAGTCATTCACGCTCAGGGAGATGGCCAGGAGGTCTGTCGCCGGGCCCTGTCCCAGGTGCTCGTTGCGAATTGCCGCGAGGGCAAACTTCAATTCCAACTCGTTCATGAAGGGTGTGGAGTTGACCCATTCCAGGAATCGCTGGTCCGGGCAAGGCTCGCCGCCCTCCGGCTTGAATTGCCAAAACAACTCCCCCTTGGCGCCCGGGGTTTCGGGGAGGGCCTGCCAGTCCTTTCCGCAATACTCTTTGGCGGGAGCTTGCGCGTTAAACCCGGCCACCCAGGACGGAAGCGCCTGCATGTAATAGGTGCTGGAGACGAACCGGCCGCTGGAAGCTTGATACCAGTAGGCGGCGTTGGCCGTGTGACCCCCGGGAAGAATTGCCGCCCGGTCCTTCAGTGATATCCCTACGACCTTGGACTGGAAACCGGAGGCGAGGCGCATCTCGTCGCCTAGAGTCGTGTTCATCAGGTAATGCGGAGATGCGCCGAGTCGGTCCGTGGGTCCCTTGTCGTTGTCGACGATCTTCGTATCAGGATCCTCGACGCAATTGACGGGGCGCCTCAGCGAGCGGTCGAACCACTCGTTTTCGATGATGCCGTGCAGGTTGGGGTAGGCCCCCGTAAAGAGGGTGGCGTGCCCGGGCCCGGTGGCCGTGACCGCGTAATCGTATCGGCAGGTCGTGAAACGCGCCCCGCTCAGCAGCAGGTTGAATCCGCGGTCAACAAAGTAAGGCCGGAAGCGATCCAGGTAGTCGTTTCGGAATTGATCGATGACGATTATGATGACGAGCTTGGGCTTGGGAGGCGAGGCTGCAACCGCTGGGAAAATGCTCGACCGCCCGAACATCAGAACAGCCAGGGCTGCGATCAGGACCATCACCGGAATGAGGAACCGTCGGTTGCGCAAGGTTCGTACCTCCTCTATGGAACGACATCACCGGAGCCCGCCGATTGACACGTCCTGGCACGCTTCGGATACCAGGACGAACTCGAGGGGCCGTCAGGCGCGAAGCGCGCAGTGTATCAAAAATGATTTGAAGGGTGTTCGCGAATGATGACGGGATGGGAGCCGGGGCTCGCCGGCTGGAACAAACGCCTGCACGCCTGGATGCTTTCCAAGCCCAATGCTCGATATGAGCGCGCGGTGGCGCAACACAAGCAGCGACTGCTGGGCGCGCTGTCAGGCGACGTGCTCGAGATCGGGCCGGGCGGCGGCACCAATCTGGCTTTCTATTCGGCGGCGGTGCGCTGGACGGGCGTCGAGCCGAATCCATACATACACGCGTATCTGAAACAGAAGGCCGAGAAACTGGGGCGCGAGTTCTCGCTTCGGCAGGGCAGCGCGGAAAGTCTCGAGGTCGAGGATTCTACGTTCGATGCCGTCGTCAGTACTCTCGTCCTGTGCTCGGTGAGGGACCCCTTCGCAGCGCTCTCCGAGATTCTCCGCGTGCTCAAGCCCGGCGGCCGGTTTGTCTTCATCGAACACGTCGCCGCGCCCGCTGCCAGCCGAACGCGGCGCATCCAAAGGTGGATTCGTCCCCTATGGAAGATCCTCGGGGATGGCTGCAACCCGGAGCGGGAAACGTGGGTCTCCATCGAGCGGGCGGGCTTCGATAAGGTCGATTTTCAGCATTTTCGCGTGCCGTTTCCCGTCATCGGCCCGCACATCGCTGGATTGGCAACCAAAAGAGCGGGCTAGCAAGACCTGCTGCGGCGATGCGCTTGTTTGCAACCCATTCTTGACCGGTTGCATCGCACACGAAAGTAAGGATAGAATTGTCCCCGGGCAGTTACCGATTTTATTGGGTGGGTCCTTTTGAGCCTGCGAAGGTCGCAGTTGTTGCGGGTTTTTACCTGGCTGGCGCTGCTGGCGCAGCTGCACTTCAGCTTCGTTCTGCAGCTCCATCACCACGGGCTCGACTCGTCGGTTGTCGGTTCTCCAATAGCGGCTGGCGGGCAACAAGTACAAACCCAGACGCCGTCGACGCCAACACCTCCATGTCCCGTCTGTCACATGGCGCGCCAGGGAACTCTCCCCGGCGTGAGTGTCAGCGGGCCCCCTTTGTTGGTTCCCATCGTGTGGGGCGTGCTGCTTCCCGCCCCACCGCATTGCGCGCTTTTGTCCGCCAATAACCTCGCCACCCGCGGCCCGCCGCGCTCCTGAAGCTCCTCCATAACCCAAATCACGAATAGACGAACCTCATATACTTCAGGAGGATGTGCTATGAATTCATCTCTTGTTAAGTTGCTGACGCTTTTTCCGGGCGGGGCGGCCAAAAGCTCTCGCGCTCGCACCGAGTCCTGGCTGTTGTCCCTCGGCTTTCTGTTCCTCTGGCTCTTGGCTGGCTTGAGCGCTCCGGCGTTCGGGCAGGGCCTTTCCTCGGGCACGATTCGAGGTTCCGTGTTAGATCCGTCTGGAGCCGCCATAAAAGGGGCTACCGTAGAGATTCGGAACCCCGTCACCGGTTACACCCGCACTATCGAGACCGATGACCAGGGGAATTTTGAGTTGACCAACGTTCCCTATAATCCTTACCACCTAGGCGTGACGGCGCCGGGTTTCGCCCTCAACCAGCAGGACGTTGACGTCCGCACACCCGTGCCGATCGACTTGAGGATTGGGCTGAAACTTGGCACCGAGACGACCACCGTCACCGTGCAGGCTGAGGCATCTGACCTGCTCGAAACGACTCCGACGGCCCACACCGACGTCGGCCAGCAACTCATCCAGTCCTTGCCCGTCCAGAACCAGTCCACGGGTTTCGCCGAACTCGTCACCAATGCCGCGCCCGCAGTCGCTGCCGACGCAAACGGCTTCTACCACCCTTTGGGGGAGCACGCCGACACGGAGATTGTTCTGGACAACCAGCCGATCCCCGACCAGCAGAGCAAGATTTTTTCGAACCAGCTCGCGCTCAACACAGTTCAGTCTTTCGAACTCGTGACGGGAGCGCCACCGGCCGAGTATGGGGATCGCACCAGCCTGATCATCAATACCAGCTCGCGCTCCGGGCTGGGCCAAAAGAAGCCAACCGGCGACCTCAGCGCCGAATACGGATCATTCGGCTCGTGGGCGGAACTCTTCGACATCGGGTGGGGCGGTGACAAGTGGGGCAATTTCCTGGCCGTGGACACCAACGGGTCGAGCCGCTTCCTGGACGCGCCGGAATTCACCAACCTGCACGACAAAGGGAACGCCGAGACCATCTTCGACCACTTCGACCTGAGGCCCACCGAACGCGACACACTCCACCTGAATCTTTCCGCGCAGCGCTCGTGGTTCCAGCAACCGAACACGTTTGACCAGCAAGCCACGGGCCAGGACCAGCGCTCGCAAATCCGCTCGACGAACATTGCTCCCGGTTTCACCCACTTGTTCGGCCAAAACCTGCTCTTGACGTTCAATCCCTATTACCGGCTCGACGAGTTTCAATTCTTTCCCAGTCGCGATCCCTTCTGGGACACGCCCGCCACCGCCCGGCAGACCCGCCGCTTGAACAATATCGGAGCGCGCGCCGACCTCTCCTATTCTCATGGCCGGCACGAGATTAAGGGCGGATTGCAGCTTAATCACTGGCTGTTGACCGAAAGCTTCAATCTCGGGCTCACCGACCCCACGTTCAACCCGGTCTGCTTGAATCCCGATGGGAGCCCTGACATCAACCCAACTCCCACCGATCCGGCCGCCTGCGCGCCGCTGGGAGTTCAGCCTAATCCCAACTTGGCGCCTGGACTGATTCCCTACGATCTCATGCGTGGCGGGAGTCTGTTCACGTTCGACGGTCATGCCGATATCAAGGAACTCTCCGCCTACGTTCAGGACTCGATCAAACTGGGCAACTGGTTGGTCAAGGCCGGGGTCCGCGGCGACCACTACAACGGTCTCACGCGAGCCCGGCAGATCGAGCCGCGCTTCGCCGTCTCCTATCATTTGCCATCCACAAACACGGTCTTGCGCGCCTCTTATGCCCGGCTCTTACTGGCACCGTTCAATGAAGGCTTGCTTCTCGGCAGCTCCACCGGCGCAGGGGGATTGGCGAGCGCCGGCTTCGGAGGGTTCGGGGCGAGTCCGATTGTGTCTCAGCGGCGCAATCAGTTTAATACGGGATTCGAACAAACCATCGGGCGGTTTCTGGTGGTGGACTGGGAATACTTCTGGAAGTTCAGTAGTCGCGGCTCCGATTTCGACACCCTGTTCAGCACACCCATTGTCTTTCCGACCTTGTGGCGGAAGAGCAAGATTGACGGATTCGGGATCCGCGCGAGCCTGCCTACCATCAAGGGCTTCACCGCTTATACGGTGATGGGCCACGCGCGCTCACGCTACTTCGGGCCCGAGGTGGGAGGGTTGATCTTCAATTCCCCCCTTGCCACAGGAGCCTTCCGCATCGACCACGACCAAGCCTTCCAGCAAACTACCAACCTTCGTTATCAGTATAAGAAGGGTTCCTACGCGATCCTCACCTGGCGTTACGACAGCGGGCTGGTGGCCGGATCTGTGCCCGACTTGGCCAGCGCCCTCGCCTTGAGTGCTGACGAACAGGCCGTGATTGGCTTGCATTGCGGCAGCGCCTTTGCCACGCTGACCAACCCCATCACGTCGTGCAGCTTGCCCTACCCGCAGTTCTCTGCGACGCGAGTGCGCATTCCGGCGGCAGGAACGGAAAATGACGATACGAATCCGCCCCGCATCACTCCTCGCCACCTTTTCGATGCCAGTGTGGGAACAGATAATCTCTTTCATACGGACCGGTACCGCATGGCGCTCAGGCTGTCGGTGCTCAACCTTACGAACAAGCAGGCGCTGTATAACTTTCTCTCCACTTTTAGCGGCACGCATGTTGTGACGCCGCGGACCTACCAGGCGTCGTTATCGTTGACTTTTTGATCCGGCCGAATGGGCGGTTGGATACACGATGGGCCGGGGCGGCGACGGAGGGTCGCTGCTGTGGTCGCTCGTTGCCTTGACCTGTCTGGCGTTTTCACCTAGATTTAACGCTTCGAGGAGATTTCCCGCCCGAACAGTGACCGCAGGAGAGCGCGCCATCTCGGTCACCGGGGCCCGCAAGTTCTGGAATCGAGCGCTGGTCCTGTCATGACTTCTCTGCAACCGCCATGGCGAGCACTCTTGCGAATCGTGCTCGGCGTGGTGCTTTCCGCCTCACCCTTGGTCGCGTCGGCATTTCGGCCGGTGGCGGCCCGCCACGCGATGGTGGTTTCCAGCGAGCCTTTTGCTTCCGAGGCCGGTCTGGAAATTCTCAAAGCGGGCGGCAACGCGGTGGATGCCGCAGTAGCCGTGGGATTCGCGCTGGCGGTGACGCACCCCGAGGCGGGGAACATCGGCGGCGGAGGCTTCATGCTGGTTCGCCTCGCGGGCGGTGAATCCGTTGTCGTGGACTACCGCGAAGAGGCTCCGGCGGCGGCTTCCCGCGACATGTATCTCGATTCCGAAGGAAGGGTGATTCCCGGGGCAAGCACGGAAGGAGCCTTGGCGGTGGGCGTGCCCGGCACCGTGGCGGGCCTCGCGCTTGCGCACCAGAAGTACGGGAAGCTTCCGTGGAGGCGAGTCCTCGCGCCGGCGATTCGATTGGCGGCGGAGGGCTTTCGGGTAAGCTACGGACTGAGCGAATCCCTGCGCGCCGACGCTGAGCAGCTCGCGAAGTTCCCAGAGTCGCGCCGCATCTTCCTGCGCGACGGGCGGCCGTACGAGCCGGGGGAAACTTTCCGGCAGCCCGAACTCGCCAAGACGCTCCGGCGGATCGCCCGCGATGGGCCGGCGGGGTTTTACCAGGGCCCCGTCGCGCGGGCTCTGGTCGAGACGATGCGGAAGCATCAGGGGCGGATAGAACTGGCGGATCTCCGTCATTACCAGGCCAAAGTCCGGCAGCCCCTGCAAGGCAGTTTTCGTGGCTATGCAATCCTGACGGTACCGCCGCCGAGCTCGGGCGGCATTGGCCTGATCGAGATGCTCAACGTGCTCGAGCTGCTGGACCTCGGACCGCCGAATTCCTACCAGTCGATTCACCTCGTCGCGGAGACCATGCGCCGCGCTTATGCCGACCGCGCCGCCTACCTGGGTGACGCGGATTTCGCCTCGGTGCCTGTCGGCGGGTTGACGAGCAAAGAATACGCCGCGAAGCTGCGAGAAGAAATCCTGAAGGCCAAGGCCGAGGTTGCTGTTCAGGCGGGTCATCCCGCGGATTTCGAGGCCACGCAAACCACGCATTTTTCCGTCGTCGACGCAGACGGGAACGCCGTCGCAAACACTTACACCCTGAACGGGAGTTTTGGCAGCTATGTCACCGTCGAGGGCGCCGGTTTCCTGCTCAATAATGAGATGGACGACTTTACGACCAAGCCCGGCGAGCCCAACATGTACGGTCTGGTCCAGAGCGAGGCCAATGCGATTGCGCCCCACAAACGGCCGCTTTCCGCGATGACTCCCACGATCGTGGTTCAGGACGGAAAAGTGCGTTTGGTGCTCGGGTCTCCAGGAGGAGGCACAATCATCAACACTGTCCTTCAAGTGCTGCTGAACGTTTTGGTCTTCAAAATGGATATCCGGCAGGCGGTCACCGCGCCGCGCTTTCACCACCAGTGGATGCCCGATCACCTCGTGATGGAGCGTTGGGGATTCTCTGCGGATACGATCCAAAAACTCGAGGAAGCGGGTTACAAACTCGAGGATCGGGACCGGATGGGCGCCTGTGAGTCGATCGAGATCGACCCCGAGACGGGATGGCGGTTCGGCGCCGCGGACCCGCGCGCGGCAGGAAAGGCGGTCGGATACTGATGGAATTTGCTCTGTCCACTCATCTGTACGTCAGCGAGCGTCTCAGCTCGCACATTCTGGACGGGATCCTTGCCGCGGGTTTCCACCAAATCGAGATCTTCGCCGCTCGCCAACACCTGGACTACCACGACAAGAACCATGTTCGGGATGTGGCGCAGTGGTTTGCCGACCACGATGTCAAACTGCACTCGCTGCACGCGCCTCTTTACCCCGACTTCGACTGGGGAAGCTCGGGCGGGCCTCCCATCTCGGTGGCCTACTTAGAATAGCGGCTGCGCATTCATCCTATGGACGAGATCAAGCGGGCGATGGAAGTGGCTGACCTGCTCCCCTTTCGCTATCTCATTTTGCACGTCGGCCTGCCCCACGAGGAATACGATCTTGCCAAGTTCGATGCCGCTTTCACCTCGATTGAGCACCTGAAGATTTTTGCCAAAGAGCGCGGGGCACAGGTCCTGCTGGAGAATACTCCCAACGAGCTTAGCACCCCGGAGCGGCTGCTGGAGTTCATCAGTTACACCCGGATGGAGGATCTGAAGATCTGCTTCGACACCGGCCACGCTCACATGACCGGCGGCGTGCGCTCCGCGTTCCAGACCTTGCGGGACCGAATCGTCTCGACGCACGTCCACGATAATCGCCGCGAAAAGGACGACCACTTCATGCCGTTCGACGGGGAGATTGACTGGGAGCAGACTGTCCGCGACTTTCGCGCCGTGGACGGACAGTTTCCGGTCCTCTTTGAGCTGCGCCACTACGGTCCGCAAGTCAGCAGTCTCACTCGCTTACGAGAAGTGATGGAGAGGATCGAATCGATCAAGTGATTTCCGCGGCGGCGGCCGGATAGCGGCGTTACGGACTGTATTTCCCGACGCACTCCAAGCCCCGTCGCAAATGTGGGAGGGACCGACTTTTGCCCCCTATCGTCGAAATCCGCAACGTTTCAGGCTTCGTGGGCCAGGAAGTTGTCGTCCAGGGCTGGCTCTATAACCTGCGCGAAAGCGGCAAGCTGCTGTTTCCGCTCTTCCGTGACGGAACGGGAATCATTCAGGGGGTGGTGGTGAAGAGCGCGGTCACGGCTGACGTTTTCGCCCGCGTCCGCGAACTGACGCAGGAATCTTCGGTGCGCGTCACCGGAAAAGTCCGCGCCGACCAGCGCGCCTTGGGTGGTTTCGAGCTGGATGTGAGCGACGTCGAAGTTCTTCAGCTCATCCCCCTCGACCATCCCTATCCCATCACGCCCAAAGAGCACGGGATCGAATTCCTGATGGACCACCGGCACCTCTGGCTGCGCTCGGTGCGCCAGCGGGCCATCCTCGGTGTGCGCCACGAGATCATCAAAGCCTGCCGCGACTTCTTCGATGAGCGCGGCTTCACGCTGGTGGACACGCCCATCTTCACGCCCGCGGCCTGCGAGGGAACGACCACGCTTTTTGAGGTGAACTATTTCGAGGATAAGGCCTACCTGACGCAGTCCGGCCAGCTTTACAACGAAGCGGCGGCGGCCGCCGTGGGCAAGACTTACTGCTTCGGTCCCACTTTCCGCGCCGAGAAGTCCAAAACGCGGCGTCACCTGACCGAGTTCTGGATGATCGAGCCGGAGGTCGCCTTCGCGCACCTCGACGACGCGATGACGCTGGCGGAGGAACTGATCGCCTTTGTCGTCGAGCGGGTGCTGGCCCGGCGGCGTGCGGAGTTGAAAGCACTGGAGCGCAATGTCGCGCCCCTGGAAAGCTGCAAGCTGCCCTTTCCACGTCTGAGTTATGACGACGCCATGAAGATCCTGCAGGAGAAAGGCAGCGAAATTCAGTGGGGCGGGGACTTCGGCGGAACGGATGAGACCATTCTCTCCGAAAAGTTCGATCGGCCCGTGCTGGTGCATCGTTACCCGAGCCAGGTGAAGGCTTTCTACATGGCTCCCGACCCCGCGCGTCCCGAGGTGGCGCTTTGCGTGGACGTGCTCGCGCCCGAAGGTTACGGCGAAATCGTCGGTGGCGGCGAACGACTGGCGGACTACGAACTGCTCGTGAAAAGGATTGAGGAGAACCAGTTGCCCCGTCAGGCCTTCGAGTGGTACCTGGACCTGCGCCGCTACGGCACCGTTCCGCACGCGGGATTTGGCATGGGCATCGAGCGCGTCGTGGCGTGGATCTGCGGCCTCGAGCACGTCCGCGAGACGATTCCGTTCCCGCGCATGCTTTACCGCCTGACGCCATAGAGCCCAGCGGAGATTCTGCGAGCGCGTCTTCCTGAGTCACCTCTCACGTTTCGCGCTTTGCGGCATGCGCTCTTTGGCATGCTTCCTCAGGGTATGATATAGGATGTGTTCCAGGCTCACTGCCTGGTTCGTGAGTGAACCATGCTAAAAATCAGGATATTAGGCGTTCCGCTGGACCTGGGCCAGGAGCGGCGCGGAGTCGACATGGGGCCGTCGGCGGTGCGCGCCGCGGGCCTGAACTCCGCGCTCAAAAGCCTCGGACATCAGGTTGAAGACGCCGGCGACATTCACGTGAAGATTCCCGAGATGCAGCACTTTGGCGACCGCCGCGCGAAGTACTTGAACGAAATCGCGGAAACGTCGCAGGAAGTGGCGCACCGAGTGTACCAAGCGCTCGAAGGCGGATACTTCCCGCTCTCGCTGGGCGGAGACCACTCGGTCGCCATCGGGACGCAAGCCGGCGTGGCGAAGTTCTTTCGCGACCGCGACCAGGCCGTTGGCTGCATCTGGCTCGACGCGCACGCCGACATGAACACGCCGGAAACCAGCCCCAGCGGCAACGTGCACGGCATGCCGTTCGCGACGACGCTCGGACTCGGCCCGGACTCGCTGTCGAAAATCTTCGGGTTCTCGCCCAAGATCAAGCCCGACAAGTGCGTGTTGATCGGGGCGCGTGATCTCGACTCCCGCGAGCGGCGCATGGTGCGGGACTCGGGCATCAATGTGTTCACGATGCGCACGATCGACGAACTGGGCATGCGCGCCGTCATGGAAAAGGCCCTCGCGCTCGCCACCACCGACACGGCGGGCTTTGTCGTGTCGTTCGACATGGACGTGGTCATGACCAGCGAACGGGAGTGGGGATGCTACCCGCAGGTCCCCGGGCTCGCCATCTGCCAGCTTGCGCGGCAGGACGGTGTCGACGCGGTCCTCGTCACGCCGTGGCGGTGGGACGGGCGGGAACGCCGCCCGGCCGAACGGGCGGCGGCGTGACCGAGGCCGACGTCAAGCTGAACCGCCTGCTTGGCGGCGAGCCGGTCGCGTGGCTGGTGCGGCGGGCACGGGACCGGCTGGAAGCCGGACGTCCCCTGACCGGAACGGTTACCTTGCCCGCCGCCACCCCGGAGCAGCGGCGCGCGGTTGAGCAGCTGACCTGAAGAGCAGCCCGTTCCGGGGCGTCGCTGTCGGTGTCGCTGACGGAGGTCGACCGCATCCTGCGAGACAGCGGCGCCGCGCCGGGTGGGCTGGCCGAGGCGGTAACGCGCCTGACCGGTCCGCTCCGGGATCGCAACCGCGAACGGGCGGACCCTGGCGGCCGCCTGGGGCGCCGCGTTCGCGACACTGGACGCCGCCGTGGATGGCCTTGACGAGCTGGCTTCGTGGCGGGGGTGGCTCGACGCGACGGGAGTGGTGCGCCGTCTCGCCCCCCCAGCCTGCTCAGGCGCGGCTGCTCCTCGCCCAGGTCGCGGCGGTGCTCCGGCGGCTCCCCTCGCATGGCGTCCCCATCGGTCGCCTCGCCGCTGAATGCTGCGGCGATGCTCACGCCCTAGACGACGGACGCCCGGTCGGCACGCTGGTGCTGTCGGCGGTCCGTGCGCTGGCCGGCCTGCCGTTCGCGGCGGAGGGCACCGCCGACTCCCGCCGCGCCGCGTGGGCCGCTGTCGGAGTTCACCTCGACGAGCTGTCGTCGCTGATGCTCTGCCTCGGCCTGCCCGGCGACACGTGCACGCCCCTGGGCAAGACGCTGGCGTCGTGCCGCGAGGCGGGACAGCCGACGGTGCTCACGCTCCGTCAGCTCCGCTGCCATGACGAGCCGCTGCGCGCCGCCGAGGTGCAGATATGCGAGAACCCGGTCGTGGTCGCGGCGGTCGCCGATGAACTGGGCGCCCGGTGCCAGCCGCTGGTATGCGTCGGCGGCCAGCCCTCCGCCGCCGGTTGGCGACTGCTGGAACTAC
>JAIQGB010000087.1 GCA_020072905.1 Terriglobia bacterium
GGTCATGGAACTTCTGCTTCTGGCTGGTCAGGGCCTGTCCGGTGAACAGGGAATTGCCGCGCGGCGCTGCCTTGCTGGCGTCCCCGCCGGGCGTCAGAGCCACCAGGCCCCGCGAATCCACCGGGTAGAACGAGACGTTGGCGCGTACGGCGGCGTTGATGGCGGATTCAAGCTGCGAATGATTTTCGATGCCGGTCTTGGGAATGCCGCTCGTGAAATAGACCAGCGCCTTCTTTTCCGGCAGCGGCGCGAGCATGCGGACCGCGGTTTCGAGCGCCATCAGCTTCCGGTCGGTGTTGAAGATGTTGAATTCCGTCTCATCGGCGATGAAGGCCGCGCCCGTGTATTCGCCGCTGTTCGCATCCCCCGTATCCGAATCGACGCGCGCAGGTGGGCGACAACCTCTTGGGCATAGTCGTCGGCCGAGCGCGCCGTCTCTTCCTCCGGAGGTACATCCCAGTACGGCACGACGCGCGCCCCGCGGGTGTCGGTGACGAGGTAATGGCCGGGCAAAAGTTTTTCGACGCCGCGATAGAAAGTGTTCGGCGCGGGGATGTATCGGAAGCCGAAGAAATCGTAAACCGCCTGCGGGTCGATCTCGAGTGGCTGCTCGGTGAGCTCGCGCAAGGCTCGGAGCTCTGAGGCAAAAACCAATCGGTCCGGCTCGAGACGGTAGAAGACCGGTTTTACACCCACGCGGTCCCGCGCCAGCAGCAGGCGCTTCTCGCGGCTGTCCCAGAGGGCGAAGGCGAACATGCCGCGCAGGTGATCCAGGCAAGCCAGTCCATACTCTTCATAGAGGTGGACGATCGTTTCGGTGTCGCTGGAAGTCTTGAAGCGGTGGCCGTGCGCTTCGAGCGCGGGGCGCAACTCGCGATAATTGTAGATTTCGCCGTTGAAGGTGATCCAGACGGTTCCATCTTCGTTGGAGATGGGTTGATGCCCGCCGGGCAGGTCGATGATGCTGAGGCGCCGATTGCCGAGCCCGAGACTGCCATCGACGTGGAAGCCCTCATCGTCCGGGCCGCGATGCACCATGGCGTCAGCCGAGCGCTTCAGCGCCGCGCGCTCCGCGGGTTCCTTGGTCCCAAAGTTATAAATGCCGCAAATACCGCACATAAGTGAAAATGGAAACTAGAAATTGGAAACTGGAACTTCGCGCGGACGCGATCAGTTTCCAATTTCCAGTTTCTAGTTTCTTCTCCCTCCTCGACTCTCAACTGCCGACTTTCGACTGCCGTTCAAATCCGTCCCCGCAGAACGGGTAGAGCAAATGAAACAGCGCCATCACCGGTGGCCGCGGATAGGACCGCGAGTCCGCCAGGAATCCGTAATCTCCCGTCGAGTGCACGAAGCCGCCGGCCGGCCGCTGGCGCTCGAGCCAACGAGCATAGCAGCGGTCGCTCGGTCCTTGCGAAGTCAGGAAGCCCTTCTGCGCGGCCTCGCAGAGCGCCGCGCCAAGCACCGCGGTGTAGTAATCGACTTCAGGTTTTTCGTGTGCGCAATCAGCGGCACTGGCTCCGCTTGCGGTCACGCCACCGGACAGAAACCGGGCGAGTGGCGGAAGCAGGGAATCCGCCTGCGTCCCGGACTTGAGGCGCGCCAACCAACCCAGCTTGAGGAACTGGAAGGCGTTGTACTGAAAGCAGAGAAAGTGCACGCGCCCTCTCTCCTGCGGGCTTTCGACAATGTAGGGCAACTCGCCCGAAGGGAGTTGCACGGCCTTCAGAAAGTCGAGAAGGGCCTCAACGTGCTCGAGAAAGCGCGCCTTGCCGCTGGCTTTCCAGAGCCGTAGGAACAGCCACGCCGCTCCGACGGAATTGTTCGGAACTTTGCCGCGCGGTCGGTCGAAGTGATTGATGGCTCTCCCCGGTGCGTGATCCTGGAAGCCAATCTTCGTCACGACGTAGTCGTACCATCGCACGGCGGTCTGCAGAAAATCAGGTCGCGGCTCGCGCGCGTGGCTGGCGAGCGCGGCGATCGCGCCCCAATCGCCTTCCACCGTGGCGATCAAGTGCTTGCGCTCGGGCAGAGGATAGTGCCAGAAGGCTTGGGGTTGCTGAAGCCGCAGAGTTGCTTCCGTGCATTCGAGCGCCAGCTCGCGGTAGCGTGCTTCCCCAGTTGCTTCGAAAAGCATCCAGTTGGCAAGCACCCAATAGCCTTGCGTCTGCATAAAGACGTAGTCGTCGCGCCAGGGAAAGAAATCGAGCGCGCTTTTCGCAAATCTCCACAGGCGCAGATTGAAGCGCACGCCGGCGTCGGGACCACGCACCAGGCCGCGATCGTAGTGGCGGCGCAGCGGGTGCGCGTGCAAGCGCTCGGCGGCGCGGAAAAGTTGGTCGCGGTCGGGCATGGAGATAGGTGAGTTTAATCGAAAGCCGCGAGATGAGCGCAGGAATTAGTGCAGGGGGCGGCCCACTGAGGATCGCCCCGTTTCAAGCTAACGTCCGCTCGAGGATTTGCCGCGCGAGGCGCGCAGGGTCTCCGCCTCGTGCCGGATTTCGTAGAGGTCGCGTTTCATTTCCGCCCAGCCGTACCAGTGCTGGTAGTCGGGGTTCATGTGGAACGCGCCCTGGAAGCTCCGCATGCGGTGTTCGAGGAACATCGTGTAAAGCTTCTGCTCGATCGGGTACTTCACCTCGTAAAAGCGCAGCAGATCGGGGTGGGGCGGCCGGTCCTTGGGCCGCTCGAGGATGCCGTCGCGATAGAGGGCTTCGACAATGTCGATGGCTTCCGCCATCAGCTTGTCGGATTCCTTGATGATGGAATCGGCGAATTCGAGATTCTGCTGCGCGAAGCTGCGCGCGTGGCAGTTCGTGCAGACGGCGATCATGCGGTCGCGTTCCGCCTGCCACTCTTCGGCGGAGAGCCGCGCCACTTTGCCGACCTTGACGACATCGAGGCGCGCCGTCGGCTGCCCCTCGGGGGTCAGCACGCCGAGGCCGATGAGGATCTTCTGCCGATACTGCAACCATTCGGGATCCTTTTCCGGCAGACGCAGGGCGAGGAATCCCCAGGCTGTCCGCACGGAGTGATCGCCTTTCGGCATGTGGCAGGTGGAGCAGACTGGCGCGCGCGGCCGGTCCAGCGACGCCTTCTCCGGGTTCTCAAACCAGTCGGCCAGCTTGCGGTTCCAGTCCCAGCGCGCGCCTTCCATGGCGTAAATCGCACCGTGTTTGGAGGTGGAGTACATCTCCCACTGCGGGTGATCGAACCCCATGTGACAGGTCATGCAGGCTTCCGGCCGGCGCGCCTCCGCTGCGGCGAAGAGGTGGCGCGTGTGGCAGGAATCGCATTTGCCTTCGTCGCGCCCGATGCGGTGGCAGCCGCCGCAGCCCTTCTCGCCTTCGATGATGGCCTTCGGCTGCTCGGCGGTGGTGGGCATGGCGGTCAACGCCACCCAGGCCACGGCGTGCTTGCCCTGGGAGAATTGTTCGAACTGCTCCGCGTGACAAATGGCGCAGTTGTGCGGCGAGACCCCACGGCGCACGCGCTTGTCCTCGCAGGACGTCGGGGCGCCGGTGATCGCCGCCGCCGCATTCTGGGCGGGAACGTGGCAATCGGCGCAGCCAACGCCCATCCCGAAGTGCTTGCTCAACTGCCAGTCGCGGATGGCGCTGCCGGTGATGCCTTTCGAGACATGACATTTCACGCAGGGACGGCTTTCTTCGGAGATCTTGTCCCAGGCGATCTGATTGGGCGCGACCGGACTGCGGCCCACGCGCGGCAGAATGACTGCTGCCATGCTTTGCTGGGCCACCGCACAGAACGCAAGAATGATGAGGGGATGGGGAACCTTGGAAGACGCTGAGGCACGCATGCTTCACCCTCCGAGGCAAAAGCTTCGGACTTCAGCGAGGGGCCGATGCGGGTCGCGGCAGGGGCTGATTCTAACCTCTTCTCGTGGGATTAACCAGACGGACTGCAACTTTTTCCGGAGTGGTCGGCGACGGCTAAACCACCCTGCTCTTGAGGCGGAGGCTCGTGTGGGGTTATGATGCACGCGAGTAGATCCTTGATTTGCCGGCTGAGAACAGCGATTTGAGTCGTAGCTCAGCGCTCACGCGCCCATTATGGCTTTATGCACCAAATGCCGCGCAAGTATCGCCGAGGGGATGCCTTTCTGCACTCAATGCGGCGCCCTCCTAGAGAAGCCCGCCACTGCGCAGCCTGCGCCGCCGATCTCTTCCAAACCTGTGGAGGCCAGCCCACAACCGGGCCCTCCGGCGAAGGATGAAGAACCGCTCGATTTGCGGGAACGTGACCTTCAGAGCCCATCCGTCAAACCAGCAAAGTCGTCGTCCCCCTCGCCTGCACGCAGGTTTGAGGGGCTGGATTTGGAGATTCCTGGAATCTCGGCTCTCGACGAAGACGAGGCGCCTCGCAGACCGTCGGGGGTGGCGGGCGGACTTTTCTGCCGATTCTGCAAGGGGCCGCTCAACTTGGAAGCGGGTTTTTGCGAATACTGCGGCGCACCCATCGAGGAGGCGGCGCCGCCCGGTTTGATCAAGCCAAAACCGGCGGCACCTCCCGCAGCCGCCCCTCCTATCCCGCCCGTCGCAACACCACGTCCGGCCGAAAGCAGGGCCGCATCTCCACCGCCCGCCGCGCCAGGCGCGGTTGTCCGGTCATCCCCTGCGGCGCCCGTGAAGCCACCTCCCGCCCCCGCCGCCAAACCGCAGGTTGACGTGCCAGCCACCAAGATCGTTGCGCCTGGAACTCCCCCGACCGCGAGACAGATGGCGACCACGCCTTTGGCGACCACAACTCCGGTTGCTGTCCCTCAGACAACTCCGCCAGTTCCAGCGAAACCCGCCCCGGTGAAACCGCGTGCAGCCGCTCCGCCTGCGGCCACGCCCCAAGGGCCGATCACTCTGGCGGCAGCCTCACCTGTTGCCGTACTCCCTCCGCAAACCGTCATACCGGCGAAGAAGGCGCCACCCATCGCGGCTATCTTATTGGGGATCGTGATAGCCCTCATCGCCGCAGGAGGAGCGGCCTGGTACTTCCTGCGTCCCAAGCCGGCGCCGCAGAGGCCCAGTACCCCCGTCGCCGAGGCTCCTGCTCCCGTTCAGGCCCCAGAACCTGGAACTGTCCAGGCGCCACCCGCTCCGGAGGCCAGTGCTCCCGCTACGGCGGCATCACGCCCCAGGACGGCGCGCGTTGTGAAGCCTGCGCCTGCCCCTGCACCGCCTCCCACACCCCCCGTGGTCAATCCGCAGCAGGCGAAGATCGCCAGCCTCGAGAGCCTCGCGCGCGAGGCATACGCCAAAGGGAATTACGCCGAGCCTGCCGAGGCGAGCGCGATCGCCTATGCAAAACAGGCTTTGGATGCCAGTCCCAACGACGACTATGCCAAAAACCTCATGGAGGACGCCGTACACGGAGGGACGTATCAGGTGCAGCAAGCCTTCGCGGCGAAGGATTTTGTCGCGGCCCGACGCATCGCCGGCGCCATGGCGCAACTCTTGCCCGGCCGCAAGGATGTCGCCGGGCTCGAGGAGGACATCACCAGTGCCGAACGTGCCCAAGAGGCCCCGCGCCGCCCGCCTCCTGTGGTGCCGCTGGCGAGCTTCCGCGTTTATCACATGCACACGGAAAAGTCGCCGGCGGACAAGGGCCCGTACTGCTCAGGCACCCTGAGCGTCGTCGGCCAACACCTGAAGTTCGCGGCGGACTCGGCCACCGACAATCAAGTCCACAGCTTCGATTTTGCCTGCACGGACATTCGGGAGGTCAAGAAGAATTCGCGCGTCGCCGCCCGCCAGGGAGGGTTCCACGTGCGCACGGCGAGCACCAACTTGAACTTTGTTCCCGCCGACTCGGGATCCAACCCCATCCCCGCGCTGACTTCCGCCTGCGGCAAGTAGCCGAGGGGTCACGACCGCCGGCAATTCCCAACGGTTCGTGAGATTGCTTTTGCCTCTCCCTGCTCAAGTCTCAATTGCCAACGCTTATTACGTGAGGCTCGAAGATCCCTCGCCAGCTAGCGGAGACAACAGATGAAACAATGTCATCGCTTGCTGCCGAGGATAAGACCGGTCATCTCGTAAAAAACCGTAGTCGCCCGTGGAAAAACCGAAGCTTCCATCGGAACGCTGGCGGGCGAGCACTCGCGCAAAACATCGTTGGGCGGCTTCGTCGCTCGGGTCAACGCCCAAACGATAGGCCTGGTGCAAGGCGGCGCCCAGGGCCGCTGTATAGTAATTGACTTCAGGTCCGCCGCGCTCCACGCTTGCGCAATCGTTCGCGCACGAGCCATTCGGCCGGACGCCGCGCCGGAGGAATTGCCAGAGCCCGCCAAGGATGGGCTTAGCGCCCAGCCCGGGACGCAATTGCTCAGACCGGCAGAGATGCAGGAACTGGTGGGCGTTGTATTGGAAGCACAAATAGTGGTCCCGCGCCTTTTCCAGCGGACTGTCCACAATGTAGGGGATTTCTCCGCTCGGCATTTGAACTGCCGCGATGAACTGAAGAAGCGACGAAACGTGTTCCAAGAAACGGTCCTCGCCGGAGGCGTGCCAGAGGCGCAGGAAGAACCAGACGGCGATGACCGAATTGTTGGGCACCTTGCCGCGCGGCTTATCAAAGTAATTAATGGCCTCGCCCGGACTGTGCTTTTGAAACCCGATCCTGGTGGTGATGAAATCGTAGGCGCAAATGGCTGCCCGAAGCAGTTCCGGGCGGGAAGTGCGCGAATAGGTGACGAGGAGCGCCGTCGCGCCCCAGATGCCCTCCAGCGCCGCGATCAAATGCCGCCGCTCGGGAAGCGGATACGGCCAGTAACCTTCGGGCTTCTGCAGGGCCAAAGTAGCGTCTGTGCTTTCGAGTGCGATCTCGCGGTAACAGCCCTTGCCCGTGGCATCATGGAGGAGCCAATTGGCAAGCACCCAATTCCCCTGCGTCTGGGTGAAAACGTAATCGTCGCGCCACGGGATGAAGTCCATCGCGCTCTTCGCGAACCGCCACAAACGCCAGTTAAATCGCACGCCGGGGTCCGGGCCCTGCAGCAACCCTTGCGCGTAATGGCGCCCCACGAGGAAGGCGTGGAGCCGCTCGCAGTGTTCCAGGATTTGTTCTTGCGAAGGCCTCGGAGTGGCGCTGCCGATCCCCAAGGGCGTGGAGGATCCAGGTTGCTGCCCGAAGTGCGCCGGGGCGGGGCGATCGCGCTCCGCCACCCCCTTGGCGTAAGAGGACCGTCCTACGACGCCCTTGCAAGCTTCGAAAACCTTCCTTGCCATATCCTGCATGGAGCATTGCTCCAGATGTTCGCGGCCGCGGCTGTAGCCTCCACGGCGGCACACTTCAACAAGCTTTTCCGCCACCGCTTCCGCCGTTCGCGGCACGATGTAATTCCCCTCGCTACCCCCGATCAATTCGGCGACGTCGCCGACGTCCACGGAAATCACCGGCAGGTTCACGGCCATGGCTTCCTTGGGCGTGTTCGGTGAACCTTCGGACTCGGAAACCAGGACGAAGACCTCCGCTGCGTTGAAATAAACGGGCATTTGCTCCTGAGGGACGCCGAAGATCTGCAGAATTTCCAGCTCCGGAACTGCGGCCCGTGCCAGGCGCACGGCCTCAAGAACCAGGTCGAAGCGCTTTGCCGGGCGGTCCGGACCGTAAGGAAACAGCACATACTTTTTCCCCGGATCTAAACCCAAGGATTGACGGGCCTCGGCGCGGTCCAGAGGCCGGAAGAGATCGAGGTTGACGCCGGTCCCGATGACGCTCGTCTTCTTGAGGCGCAGCTTCCGTTTCATCTCCTCGCTCAGCACGATGGTCCCCTCGACCCATCGCGCCAGGACAAAGCTGGAGATTTGAAAAAGGCGCCCGACCAGCGTCACGCCGCCTTTGCGGTCAAACCTGCCGAGCACGTCATCCCCCATGAACTTCACCAGTACGGGTACTTTCCACTGAAAGCGGGCGACCCAGCCCGAAAGGCCGAAATGCGCGTAAATCAAATCGTATCGCTGCGCTGCCACCCTCCGCCGAACCTCGAAAATACCACGCAGGTAGTTCGCAACGGACTCACGGCCGTTGACGAACAGCACGTCATAGTCCACGCCGAAAGGGCGGAGAGACTCCATTTGTGCCCGGATCGCCGCCCCGTAGCTTGGGTCGGCTTCGGTCGGCCAGAGGTTGGTCACCACCAGAACGCGATACTGATGCATAGCGGATTACCTTTGGGGCTTGACTCCTGTTGCGAAGAAGGCGGGCGAGAGGGCCCGCGCGTGGGGGCGCCAGGGCGAGATGCGGAAGAACAGAGAAGCGGCAGCATTTCCCAGTCGCAGCGACCAGTAAACCAGCGATTGCTGCCACCGGGGCCACGCCCGCACGCCCGTCCACTGAGGATCGCGTCCGACCCGAAGGAAAAACGACCCGAGATATCCCGAGCGTACCTCGCAGAGTCCGAGGCCCCTGAAGACTTCAGCCAAGTCACTCGGCCCAAAAACCACGTGCTTCTCCCACAGAGAGGGGGCGAGGCGGCGGAAGACGTCCCCTTGCACTCCCTGGAGATTGGGGACCGTGATGACCAGCCGCCCGCCCGGTTTGACCAGCCGTAGATGAGCGGCGACGACGCCCCGTTGATCCTCGAAATGTTCGATGACACCAGCGGAATAGACGACGTCAAAGGTCTCATCCGCCAGAGATGACTGAAAGAGATTCTCACAGACCACGCTACCCTGAATACCTTGCAGCCGCAGGTTCGCACGCAGCAGCCGGCATCCCGTCCACGAAAAGTCGGCGCCAAAGACCGGGTTGCCGAGTTTCCGGCCCAAGTAGGGCAGGATTCTCGATCCCCCGCCGCCCACCTCGAGGATGCGGGCGCTCCTGCCCGCAGCCGCCTGGCGAATCAGACGGACGGTTTCGTAGTCCTGGTCACGGTAGAGCCAGCGCAACCGCCGGGGGCGTTGGGCGGCCCACCAGTGTTCTTCCCAGTGGGCCACATCGGTCAAAGCTTTCGTCAACCCTCCGCCCTTGTCCATAGCGCAGAAACCTGAGACAGTCTGAGCGCCCGCAGAGCCACAAGCGTAGCGAAGAACGCTACGGTTCCAGCGCCGCACGCTTCGCACAAAAAAAGAAAATTGCCGAAATTGGTCCGCGGAGCGGCCGTCGCGGCACACAATCCCCAGACGCCAAGCGCCGCCAGAGCCGCCGCCGCCAGCGTCTTCAGGAAGTAAGCTGCCAGCGTCCTGTCCAGGCTCTGCCTCATGCCGCCGATGTCCCGCGCCCAGACTACCGCCGAGACAACGGCGAGGCTCGTCAGCAAAGCCAGGGGAATGCCCGCGGTCTGCCAGCGGAAAATTCCGACGTAGAGGAGATCCAAGGCAACCTCCAAACCGTACTGAAGAGTCGCCAGATGCAGAAACGCCACGGCTTCGTTTCTCGCGAAAAGATAAACGTTCATTATCCGGAGAGCCCCGTAAAGGAGCAAACTGAGGCTGTAACAGAAAAAGATTCGGCCCAGGAGCGCCGTCGCCTGGGGCGTGAAGCTGCCCCGCTCGAAAATAAGCCGAATGATATGCACCGAGAGCATCAGACAGAAGACCATGACAGGAGAAATCAGCAGAAGCACAATCTGAATCGCGCTGCGGAGCGCACGACGCACCTCTTCCCCCTGCTGGCGTGCGAACGCCCGGGCGAGCGTCGGTAGCGCCGCGGTTCCTACGCTTCCCGCCAGGAGTTCCGACAAGGTGGACATGATTTTCATGCCGTAGGCCAGAGCGGTAAGCGTTCCGGGGGGAAGGAATGAGGCGATCATCCGCTCCACGACGACCAGCCCGTGCCATCCGAGCGCCGCCGTCACCTGGGCAGCGCCGGCTCCGTGCAGGTTTCGAAACGCCTCGCCCGACCCTGCCAGGGTGAGCGAATATCGCACCTGGAATGAGACAACGAGCTGCGCGCCCAGGACTCCCAGTTGCACAAGATAACCGACGATGTAACCGAAGACGATGCTATAAAAGCCCAGACGGTGAAAGGTCAAGAGAATGCTCGCGATCACGATCCCATTCCGGCAGAAATTCCCGGAGGCAGCAACGGCAAAGCGGTGCTGGCTGAAAAGAAACGACCGAATCGCCTCCGCCACTCCGGCCGGCAGGAGAATCAGGAAGAGCCAGCGGCAGAGCTGGGAGGCGAGCAGGGTTTCCGGGCGGGTGAAGCCCGGGGCCAAGCCTCGGATCAGCCAAGGAGCCGTTAGAGCACCCAGGGCCGTTACGCCGCTCAGGCCGAGGAAAATGACGCTCACCGCATAGCTGAATCCCCGCCAGAGCCCCTCGGGCGCGTGCCGCGCTTCGAGCGAAGAGAAAAAGGGCACCAGCGAGAACTGCCCCGCTGTCCGGAGGAGGTTGGTCAGGACGTAGGGAATGGTAAAGGCCGCGTAAAACGTATCCGAGCTCTTCGAAAGGCCCAAATGAGCGGCGATCGCGGTTTCTACCAGGATGCCGGTGAGGCTTCCCAGGAAAGAAAACAACCCCACCACCATCGAGCTGCGAATCATTTGGCGCTTGGAAGGCATGAGAGCAGTTCACAATCGACAGTTGAAAGCGAGGAACCTTCCTCGATGTTTAGCTTTCGGCCTTCGACGGGCTCGCCGTTGCCAGTTCAAGCCGTTCGGCGGCCAACGGCGTGGCCGAAACAAAGAGGAACACCATCAGCACCGGTGACGTGCCGAAGTTGAATTCAAAGCAGCCTTCCACCATCAAGGCCAGCCAGCCTGCCAAGGCAGCGTCGGCAATCCAGCGCCGGAGGTGGAGTCTTCTGCGCAGTCGCCAGAAGTGCCAGCCGAAGGCACCCATCATCCAGACCCAGGCGGCCAGCACCGGCAGGCCGCGCTCGGCGCCGAACTGCAAGAAGTTGTTGTGCAGGTGCGAATGGTACCCAGGTTCGGGAGATTTTCCCGGGCGAAGATAGAGCACGTAAACCTGCTCGATGTTGTTGGGTCCCACCCCGAGCCAGGGATGCGCGCGCATCATCCTTCCCGCAACGTGCCACATCTCGAACCGGATGGAGAGCGCCCGATCGCTCTCCGGATGCCGGAGGACTTCGATCCGGTGCTGCACCAGCGAAGGGGCCGCGAAATACCCGACGACGATGATCGCGGGGACCAGCAACAACCCGCGCGGTCTCCAGCGCGCCACCAGATACAGGCCGGCGGCAAAACAGCCCAACCATACGCCACGGGTGAAATTCAACACGATGGAGACTGCCACGATCAGCCAGACCACCCACCCAAGCAGCGGCCGTGAGATGAACGGAGAACTCCTCCGAATCGTGAACCCCAAATTCCGGATCCCGGTTCGATCCGCTACCCCACACCAACCGAGAAGCAAGAAGGCTGAGAGCGAAGCGAATACCAGCATCTGTTGCCCGCCGAAGTTCATCCAGTGTCCCATGAAGCCGGTAATCCGGTCGGAGGTCATCGAAGCGTAAATATGTTCCGGATGGATTGAACGCACCGCACGATATTGCACGGCGAACTGGCCCGTGGCCACGAGCCCCGCCAGGGCGGATTCGAGGAAAAGCCCGCGAAAGAGAAAGTCCAGGTGCTTTCCACTGGTCACAAGATTCGCGCCGAGCAGCAGGATGGTAAAGAGCACGAGCTTGCGCACGGCAAACCAACCCACATCAGGGTTCTCGGCATTGAAAACCGAAAGGACCGTGCCCAGGCAGAACAACGCCAGCGGCAGTTTGATGGGCGGGAAATGAATGTCGGAGCGTCCGCGGAGAAGATGAATCGCATAGAAGAGCGCCGAGACGCCCAGCATCGCCTGCGAAGCCGTCAGCGAAATCAGGAAGGTCAGCACCGACAAAGTGAAAAACAGGGAGGCCCAGCGTGCGTACGTCGCTTGGGGAAGTTCAGCGCGCGTCGATGCGAGGAAGTTGCGAAGGCTGATCACTCGGGCGTCAGCACTTTATGCAATTCGATGGGGTATTTCAAGCGGTCGTATCGGGGGCCCCCATCGCCCAACCGGGAGCGACAAGCGACGATTGCGGAAACCGCCGCAGAGGGCGGGCAGCATGAGGATCGCTCCCCTCAGTTGGGCGGTGCGCTGGGCGGCCGCGCGAAGCTCACGTCGCGAGTCGGCTGGCTGGGCTGGACGGGCACCGCATCTTTTTCCAGCGCTAATTCCTCGACTTCGCGGATCGACTTGACGTAGTTGAGCTTCAGCCCCTCCAGCAGCTCCGGGCTCAAGTCCTCCTGCACGTTCGGCTCGTTGTCGGCAGGCAGAAAGATTTCGCGCACGCCGGCACGCTTGGCGGCCAGGACCTTTTCTTTGATTCCGCCCACCGGCAGCACCTGCCCGCTCAGCGTGATCTCTCCGGTCATGGCCACGCGCTCGTGCAGTGGCCGGCGGGTGAGAGTTCGTCCAGGGCCGCACGTGGGAGCGGATGATCCTCGAGGCCAACCGCCTCGCCGCGTGCGCACGTACCCAGGCGAGCGCCGCCTGCATGGACTCCTGCATTACCTGGCCGACGTGCCCGGTCATCGTGAAGCCCTTGCCGCCTTTCATGGCGTTGGCTTCGACGAAGAGCACGTCGCCGCCCGTGGGGGTCCACGCCAGGCCCACGGCCACGCCCGGCTGGCGGGTGCGCTCCACGAGCTCGGTCTCGAGGCGAAAGCGCTGGATCCCCAGGTAATCGCGCAAGTTTTCCGGCGTGACAAGGAGCTTCTCGGTGGAACCCTCGGCAATCTTCCGCGCCTGTTTGCGGCAGACGGTGGCGATTTCGCGCTCCACGTTGCGGCAGCCGGCCTCGCGCGTGTAGTGGCGGATCACGCTGCGCAGCGCGTCCCGTGTGAATTCGATCTGCTCGGGGCTCTTGATCCCGTGCTCCTCGGTCTGCTTCGGAATCAAATGGCGGAAAGCGATCTCGATTTTTTCCTCCTCGGTGTAACCCTGGAGTTCCAGAACCTCCATGCGGTCGAGGAGGGGCGGGGGGATCGTGTCGAGCACGTTGGCCGTGCAAATGAAGAGTACCTTGGAGAGGTCGAACTGCACATCGAGGTAGTTGTCACGGAAGTGCGAGTTCTGCTCGGGGTCGAGGACTTCGAGCAGTGCCGAGGACGGATCGCCGCGGAAGTCCCGTCCGATCTTGTCGACCTCATCGAGCATGTAGATCGGATCGCGCGTCTCGGCGCGGCGGATGCCCTGGATGATCTGGCCGGGCAGCGCGCCGATGTAAGTGCGCCGGTGGCCGCGGATTTCCGCTTCGTCGTGGATGCCGCCCAGCGACATGCGCACAAACTTGCGGTCGAGCGCGCGGGCGATCGATCTCCCCAGCGACGTCTTGCCCACGCCCGGCGGCCCCACGAAGCACAGGATGGGGCCCTTGAGTTGCGGCTTGAGTTGCAGTACGGCCAGGTAGTCGAGGATGCGCTCCTTGACTTTTTCCAAGTCGTAGTGGTCCGTGTCGAGGACCTCCTTGGCTTTGCGCAGGTCCACTCGTACGTCGCTAACCTTCGTCCAGGGCAGCACGACCAGCCAGTCGAGGTAGGTCCGGGTCACGTGATAGTCGGCCGCCGCCGGCGACATCTTGGCGAGCCGGCTCAGCTCGCGCAGGGCTTCCTTCCGGGCTTCCTCGCTCATGCCCGCCGCTTCGATCTTCTTGCGCAGCTCTTCGATTTCCTGCTGCTCGTCGGCTTCGCCAAGTTCTTTCTGGATGGCCTTCATCTGCTCGCGCAAGTAGTACTCGCGCTGGCTCTGCGTGACTTGGTCCTGGACGTCCGACTGAATCTTCGAGCGGAGCTGCAGGACCTCCACCTCCCGCGCCAGGATGCGGTTGAGCCGCTCGAGGCGAACTTTAAGCTCCAGGCTCTCGAGCAGTTCCTGCTTTTCGACAGAGGAAAGCGACGGCAGGTTGGCGGCGATGAAATCCGACAGGCGGCCCGGGTCGTCGATATTCATCACGACGGTCTGCAGGTCGTCGGAGAGCGTCGGGGAGAGTTGCACCACCTGCTGGAAGAGCGACATCACGCTGCGCACCAGGGCTTCGAAGTCGGAAGACTTCTCCGCCGGCAGCGTGTCCGCGAGCTGCTTGACGCGGGCGCGCAGATAAGGTTCCTGCTGGACGACTTCCAGCACCGCGAGCCGCTGCAAGCCTTCGACAAAGACGAACAAGCTCTGGTTGGGCAGCTTGATGATCTTGTGAATATAGGCGGCCGTTCCGATCTGAAAAAGGTCCACGGGCTGAGGGTTATCCACTCGCGGATCGCGCTGCGAAACCACGGCGATAAAACGCTCTTCTTCTTTCAGTTCGTTGACGAGCCGCAGCGAGCTTTCCCGTCCCACCGTGAGCGGTAGGATGGCGTTCGGAAACAGCACCGTGTCGCGAACCGGCAGCACCGGCAGCTCGGTGAATTCAGTCGGTTTTTTTTGTTGTTTGGTGGGCATCCCCCTCTAACCTCAGCCGAAACGTTCGAACCCTCTCAGGGCTCGGCTAGCTCAGAGCCTCATCTTTTCGGCGGCCATTCTATCACGGGGTAGCGGAAGTGCTGATTTTTCGACGCCCTTACGACTTCCGCGGCCGTGGGGCCCTTCACCCGAATCTTTGCCGCTCTGCCTTTTTAGATGCCCGAAAGCAGCGCGGAGGAACTGATGTCGCCGAGTGCGGAATCGAGGGATGGCTAGTTACATCTAATCGATTTCAAATTCTGTTGTTTGGGAGGTCGTGCTGTGACCAATCCGGTCCTCCGCATCCACCTCGAGGGCGTACTTCCCGGGCCGCAGGCCTTTCAGGTCAAACTGCTTCAGAACGATCAGGTCGTCCCTCGGACGGTTAAGCAGGGTATGAATTTCCTGGGGAGGAAGAGTCGCCACCCTCACGCCCCCGGCCTTGATTCGGAAAGTAAGCCGCAGATCGGGCTGGTGCGTGAGGGGATGAAGGGGAATGTCGAGCAGGCCTAGAATCGCCGTGAGCTTGTCCGTAGTGCCAAAACTGGGCTGGGGGGGAATGTAGAGCTGATAGTTCGGGCCGCGGAGAGGATCAGCGGGGTCCGCTGGCTCACTCGCCGGCTCGATGCGGTTCGAGAGCAAGACGCTCGTCAGGTGCGGGCCGGCGCCGC
Source organism: Terriglobia bacterium (assembly GCA_020072905.1). Lineage (GTDB taxonomy): Bacteria > Acidobacteriota > Terriglobia > UBA7540 > UBA7540 > JAIQGB01. The sequence goes on from JAIQGB010000087.1 coordinate 15,065, forward strand.
TGGCCGCCGCCAGTTCGATGGGCTGCTCCTTCATTGCCACCGTGCCGTTCGAGAACTGCAAGAGCGCTTGCACACTCAGGGGCTCCAGTTTCGAGAGGGACAGGCGCGCCTGGATGTCGAGCGTGTCCTTCTTGCGGAATTCCTCCCACTGTTTCTTGTCAAGTTCGAGCGATAGAAATCGCTGATGGACACTGACGATGCTCCGATCTCTCCCCCGCCCGACAAGCACCAGGGTGACGCCAGCGCGGTACTGATCCTGCTTGGGATCTTTTTCGAACTTCACCGACTCCGTGGGAAGCGATACACGGACCGGCGCGGCGAGCGAGCCGTCGGGGGCAAGAAGCAGCGCGGCGTTCACCTTCGGAGCGAAGGCCGGATGCAGGGACCCGCTGCCGATCCCGGCCAGCAGTTGCGCTGCAGCGGGAGTCATCATCGCTTCCTGACCCGGCGGGATGGCCCAGTAGCCCGCGCGGTGGCGGACGCGGACCCCCGGCTTCAGGACTTCGACCTTGATTTGACGGAAGGAGCCGTCGTAAGTCGTGTTGGTGGGCTGATAGACGAGGGTATAGAACTCGCGGGAGTCGCGGTCGATGCGCTGGAGGCCGGGCAGAAGATCGTTTTGATTCTTGATCGCGAATCCTCCCGTCGCCGAGGCGATGTGGCTGAACTCCGCCCCTTTTACGTCCCCTCCAATTCCCTGGGCCCAGTCGAATTTGTCCAGCCCCGTCAACTCCTGCAAGTTCGGGCCGACCATGGCCAAGGTGATTGCCTTCTGATCGGTCGATTGCTCAATGCTGGCGCTTTCCGCGCTGTTTCCCGCCGCCAGCCCGGCGGGATCGACGAAGTAGAACGCCACATTCGAGCGGGTGGCGGCGTCAATCACGGCAGCCATTTCGGGCTGTGTCTCCGGAGAATTGGGGAAGCCCTCGGAAAGGACGACCACATTCTTGCGGCCCGGCAGCCGCGCATAAGCTTCCGCAATCGCGCGCAAGGCCACAAACACTGCCCGTGCCTGAAAGTTGTTCTGGGTCTGGAGGAACTGCGTCAAGGTCCCGAATTGGAGGCATCTCCAATGGTTCGCGGGCTGTTGGCACGGACCGGTCAGGTCCGCGTGGGTCGCGGCGGCCTGCATGCCCACTATGCTGCTGAATAGATCCTGCACCTCCTCTTGGGTCTGCAGGCGCTCGGCTGCCGTGAAGTGCCCCGCCGGGCCTCGCCGGCCGAACTTTTCAACCGCCTCCACAATCTGCTCTTTGTCCTGGGTAAAAGGTTGGGCGAGATGAAGGCTTTCATCAATCCAGTAAAGGGCGACGTAGTCGTCCGCGGGCAATACCGTTTCGACATATCGCGCCAGGGCGTCGCGCGCGGTTTTGATGCTCGCTGGGCGGAGATCGCCGAGGTCAACGACCAGGGTGATAAACCTCCGACTCACCGATTCGCGGGCTTCGGATTCGAGGCCCGGCTTGACGGCCGTCTTCTCGGCAGCTTGCTCGGCGGGCGGCGCAGCGGCTTCCTCCCTCGGCGGCTCGAAGCTCACGATTTTCTGCGGAACGTCCTCCTCGGAGACCTTGAAGTCCTGCGCCGTGAGGCCGCTGACAGCCCGGCCTTTCTTGTCGGTCACGATGGCATCCACAACCACGGAGGGCGCTTCCACTCGGATGCGGGCCGGCTCGTTCAGCGCCGGCGGCTGGGTGGTCGCTTGCGCGCGCGCCAGCGAGGCTGGGGCATGAAGCACTGCAGACAGGGCCGCAAAGGCGAGGGCGGAGAGGCCGTAGCGGAGCGCGTGGCGGAATCGCGGCGTGGACATTTCACCATCCGGGACAGAAGACTGCCCTTGGAACGAGCCGGCCGCCGCAGGGAGGGCCAGCCGGCATCCCTCGATTCAGATTCATTGTAGTGCCTACGCGGCTTGCTGCTGACTCAAAAGTGTCGTCTTCGAGAAGGCGGACAGCCTGTCACTGTCACGGGGAGCTATAGTTCGTCCTGCTGGCGGAGAACAACTGGGGATCGTTTACATGTGCTTCAGGAAGAACCGCGCCGCTTCATTGACTATGGGGCCAAGGAAGAAGAACGAACTGTAGTGCGCGCAGGGAAACCAGCGGAGCGGCGGTCGGCCCAGCGCTTCCCAGAGTTCCAAGGTGAACTTCGGTGGGACGATCTCGTCGAACTTGCCGGCCATCATCAGCATGTTTTGCGTCTTGTTGTGCCGCGCCAGGAGAGTTGGGTTTGTGATCGCCCAAATCTGCTCGAGACGCGCGCGGTCGATGCCGGCGCGCTCGATGTCGGCTTTCACGTAGCGTGTCATGCGGCCTTCCCAGGTCACGCCCGCGCTGTTGCCGCTGGCGAGAAAGGTCACGCCGACCGGGAAGGCTTCCACAGTCATCGCCAAGTGGCCGATGATGCCTCCCAAGCTGTAGCCGAGGAATCCCACAGAGGGTGAGAATTCGCGCAGCCAGGGCAGGATGGCGCGCACCTCTGCGACAGTTTGTTGGAAGCATTCGGCGGTGCGAACCACGTCGCCGGAGATCATGTACTCACCGCTCCAGCTCCCCGGCGGCGCGCGGCGCAAATGAAAGGGCATGACCAAAAAGAGGCTCTCGATCCCATGGCGTGCCAGGCGCAAGCCAATCCTCCAGAGCTCGATGCTGAGCGACCTCCGCCCCCAGCCATGCAAGATGACAAAGGCCGGATGCCGTTTCCCGTCGCCCATGCGCAGGTGATAGCCGTAGCAGGTGTTGTTCTCCGGCCATCGCGTCTCCAGAGGACTTTGAAAGGCGATTTCCTGCAACTGGCAGCCCCGCAGCTTCCCTTCTCGCAGGACTCGAACCTCGGCGCGCGGCGGCTTGAAGTAAAAGCGCTCCGGGTTTTCCAGGAAGCTGGGGTCCATGATGTGCCGCATATCCACGGTGTAAGGGGCGTGGAGCACTGTAGGCTTCTTGCTGTTGGCCAGAATCTTCAGGCGGTCGACGCCTCGCATGAGGGGCCGCAGAAAGATGTCCATCGCGCAAAAACCTCGAAGCATTCGATTCTAGCAGGGGTCCGGGATTGCCGGGACGGATTGCGCTGGCGCCTCTGCCAAGGTATGTTGGAGGAAGTGAGGAGGAGAGATGGTTCGAGAGTTGGCGCAAACTTTTCACGTCGCCCCCAGCGTGCTCTACACGGTCATCATGGCCGCGCTGTTGGTTTCCGCGTTTGTCGTCGGTTTCGCCTTGCACCGGGTCTTGAATCACTGGACCAAAAAGCGTCAGGGGACCTGGGGGGAATACTTCTTCGCGCTCCTGGAGTCTCTGCCTCTCCCCCTGCTCGTTGTCGCCGCCCTTTACGGCGGAATCGATATGCTCCCCCTCCCACGGACTTTCGAGCGGATCGGCTCGAAGCTCATCTTTGTACTCTTGATCCTGATTCTGTTCTATTTCCCCGCCAAGGTAGTCATCCTCTTGCTGCGGCGTCTCGTCCAGCGGGAGCCCCATCTTGCACATGTGGCGCAGCCCGCGGTGTTTCTGATCCGGGCGCTGTTTGCGGTCCTGGCGGTCATCATCGTCCTTGAGAACCTGGGGATCTCGCTCACCGCCGTCTGGACAACGCTGGGTGTAGGCAGTGTGGCGGTAGCGCTGGCTTTGCAGGAGACCCTCAGCAACCTCTTCGCCGGCCTCTACATTCTTGCCGACCGTCCGGTGCGGGGTGGTGATTACATCAAACTCGATGGCGGCCAGGAAGGCTTCGTGGTGCGCGTAGGGTGGCGCTCGACGGTCATTCGCGCGCTGTCCAATAATAACGTCATCGTCCCGAATGCCACTCTGGCCAAAGCGATCATCACCAACTTCTCGCAGCCGGTGCCGCAGATGTCTTATGTGCTGCCGGTTAGCGTCGCCTATGGCTCCGATCCTGCAAAGGTCGAGAGGGCTTTGCTGGACGCCGTCAGTGGCGCGCTGCGCGACGGAGTTGAAGGGCTGCTTCCGATCCCCGCCCCGTCGGTCAGAGCGATTCCCGGATCCAGCCAATCTTCGCTCGACTTCTCGCTGAGCGTTCAGGTCCGCCAGTTCACCGATCAGTACTTCGTGCAAAGCGAATTAAGGAAGCGCATCCTCCGGCGCTTCGATGCCGAGGGAATCAAGATTCCTTTTCCCACGCGGATGATCGACCTCGAGCCGGGCACGCGCGACCTGCTTGCCAAGCGGGAAGTCAAGCCCTAAAGCCCATCAGTGGAATTTGACAGATGGCGGGGCTTGGTCTAATCTGAGATTCTCACATTGTAACGAGGGCAACGTCGCCTGAAATCGATGACTCGGCGCGCACT
>JAIQGB010000088.1 GCA_020072905.1 Terriglobia bacterium
CGGGCAATTGGGGTAAGGGCGGACGCTGAGATTTCCGATCTTGCGGTGGGCCTCGAAGTGTTTCGTCGCAACTGGGACGCCATGAACACCATGCGGATGGCGGGCAAATACACCAGCCAAAACGCCATTCCCGATGTCGCCATGTTGGTGGCGGGAGCCTATGCTGACTACCGCCGGGTCTTCTTTGGCAAGCTTCGCTTCCAAACAGGAGGCAGGCTTGACACGGCGCGGAGTGACGCCCGGAGTCAGATGCTCAACACGGACTTGTTTTGGGCGTACAAAGGCACACGGCTCCGGTCCCGCGCCGATACGAATCCCGCAGGGAATGTACAGCTTGCTTTGCCCTTGGGAAAAGGAATCGATGTTTTCGCCGGTGTGGGTCACACGGTCAGGCTACCCGATCCCGAGGAACGCTACTTCAGCCTCATGAGAATGGGGACCGATTGGGTTGGGAATCCAAACCTCCGGCCTACGCGGAATACCGAAGTAGATCTGGGAATCAATTACGCCACGGGTCGGTTCAAGGTGAGGCCGACCGTGTTCTACAGTCGTCTCACCGATTTCATCACCATCCACAACCAACCGCGGATTAACGACGTTATGGATGTAATGAATACCCTGGCGCGATCCTATGAAAATGTGGATGCAAAATTGTACGGCGGCGAGCTCACCTATAGCGTGGGGATTTCACGCTCGCTTCTCTTCCTGGGAGGAACTTCATACTCGGTGGGAACAAAGAGGCCAAAGCCGGAGTACAATATTTTCAGCACTACTCTTTCCGAAATCCCGCCTTTGAAAACGCGAGCCGTGCTCCGTTACGGAAGCAGGTGCTTCTTCGGCGAAGTCGAAGGCATGGCCGTTAACAAGCAGAGTCGGGTGGACACGGACTTGCGAGAATCGAGGACCCCGGGATACTTCACCATGGGACTAAAAACCGGCGTCCACACGCGCAAACTGGACTTGGCAGTCGGGATCGACAACTTGCTCGACAGGTTCTACTATGAATACCTTTCATTTCAGCGCGACCCGTTCAGGTCGGGCGTCAAGATCCCCGAGCCAGGTAGGAATCTGTATCTGAGCTTTTCTTACGCCTTTTGAAACTCGGCTTGGTACCGCGACGTTGTCCCGGCACCCTGGCCAGCCCCTGATCGGACGGCCGAATGACTGTCCTGGGCCAGAGTCCTAGTGAACTTGCCCCTACCGCTCGGTGGGTTTTAGAACCGTGCAAGGCGCGAGGATTCAAAGGGTTATGGTGGACCTGGAGGGGTTCGAACCCTCGACCTCATGACTGCCAGTCATGCGCGCTCCCAACTGCGCCACAGGCCCACGGCAGAAGCCATCAGCCCCCAGCTTTCAGCGGTCGGTGAAGCCCACTTTCAATCGGCTCCCCGAGGGGCTGACGGTCAGAGGCCGATGATTCTTTGTAGCACGAGCAAATCAGGGTGTCAACGAATTGGGGCAGAGGGCCCTGCGACATTCTGTCATCCCCATCCGGAGGGTCTTGCCTCCTCAGACAGGAGTCCAAGCGCCACCCGAGGAATCCGAAGTAATTGGAACAAACCTTTGGGGTATGGTGTCGAATCTAACTGAGAGATGATTTGAACGCAGCCTTGCGGTTCCGTCTGGGAATTGGTATCTTGGGTGCGTCATGGCGACCGCGCGACCAGTAAACGTGGCGTTAGAGCAGGCGCTGCCCGTTGCCAGCCACGAAGCGACGCTGGTCGCGGAGCTGAAGGCAGGCTCCGAGGATGCCTATGCATACCTCCTGGCGGTCTACCAGAATCCCGTCTTCAACCTGATCTCGCACATTGTGGATCGCACCCGCGACGCGCCCGACGTTCTCCAGGACGTCTTCGTCAAAGTCTTTAAGGGGATGCGCCACTTTCACGGGGACAGCAGCCTGAAGACGTGGATTTACCGGATTGCAGTGCACGAGGCCTCGAACCATCGCCGGAGCTGGCTGCGCCGCCGCTTGCGCGAAGCCTTTTCGCTGGACGACGGTGGCGTGATCAGCGAAGCGGGTTGGGCGGACGCGGCAGCTCAGCCGGAGACACCTTATCAGGTGTTAGAGCAATCGGAGCGGCAGGAACTGGTCGCCCGGGCCCTTGCCAGTCTGGCGCCGCTCTACCGCACGGCGGTGGTGTTGCGGGAAATCGAAGGCCTCTCCTACCAGGAAATCGCGCAGGTATTGGGAGTTTCCGAAGGCACCGTGAAGTCGCGGCTGATCCGGGGACGGGAACTGTTGAAAAGGAAGCTGCAAGGCAGATTGGGAAGATCCGATGTTTGAGAACTGTGTTGAAATTCGGCGTGGCTTCTCCGCTTACCTTGACGACCTCTCGAGCCGGGAGCAGTTGAGGTCGATTCGCTTCCACTTGGGCTTCTGCGGGTCGTGCCGCGAGGAACTGGAGCGCCTGGAGATGGTCCAGGCGGAGTTGCGCGGTCTCCCCAAGCGTCAGGTGCCGCCCGAGCTTGCCCTGCGCTTGCGCGTACGGGTCTCCCAGCGGCTGCACCGCAATCTGCGCGAAGGATTCGGCCTCTGGTTTGAGAACGCTTTGCGTCCGCTGCTGATTCCTGCTTCGGGTGGCGTCCTCACGGCGATCGTCTTCTTTGGGTTGATCATGGGCTCTTCGTTCGTGCCGGCGGCGACCCTTCCCGACGTGCCTCTGCAGCTGGTGACGCCGCCGCGGGTCAAGGAGCTTGCTCCTATCAATTTCAACACCGGGGATCAGCCGGTCGTGCTGTTGACCCAAATCGACGCGGCGGGAAGGGTGATGAGTTACAGGGTCCTCTCCGGCCGCCTTTCCCCGGAGATTTCCCGCGACCTGGATCGGCTGATTTACTTCAGTCTCTTTGACCCTGCCACGACCTTTGGCAAGCCAACGGACGGGCAAGTGGTTCTGTCGCTGCGGAGAATCACAGTCCGAGGTTAGACCGTTTGGCGCCAAACACTCCGACGTTTCCGATTCCTTCCCCCCGTGCCATCCCAGTCGAACGCGGCGGCGCCTCCTGCGGCCTGCAGGGTCGTGGCGGGAGGGCTTTCTGCGTCGCGTCACTGCTATTCTTGACGGGCCTCGCGGCGCCCGCCCGATCCGCCCCCCAAACGCCTGGCAATGTTCTGCTCGAACCTAATGAACAACTCTTTACCATCCTGGCGGCGCGCCTTGCCGCGGGCATGGATCCGGGATCGAGTTCCGAGGCGGGCGCGGACGCTCGCAACCTGGTGCGATCCTTCCTGGCGAAGAAGAACGCGGCGGTGCTTCCGGAGCTCCGCAAGTTCTTCCGAGAGCACCAGGTGGCCGGCGATTCTGGGGCGAACCTGGGGCAATATATTTCGCTCGCCCTGCTCGTGGGCCCTCCGCCGGACTTCCGGTTGACGGTCGCGAAGACCGACCTGCCGCCGGACGCGAAAGCCTTGGTTGAACTGCTCCCGCTCCTCAAGCAGTTCAGCGAACAGGCCGACCTGACCGATCTCTGGGCGCAGCTCCAAGGGCGTCAGCAGCGGGAGATCGAAGCCTACAGTCCTCCCGTGCGATCGGCCATTCAGCTCACCGACGCCTATCTGCGCTTTCCCAGCGGCGCGTACTTGGGGAGGACTTACACGATCTACCTGAGCCTGCTCGGCATGCCGGAACAGGTCCACGCGCGGATCTACGGGCAGAATTACTCCTTGGTTGTCACGCCCTCCAAGGAGCCCAAGGTGGCGGAGATTCGGCATCAGTACTTGCACTTCCTGCTGGATCCTCTGGCCGTGAAATATGCCCCGGAGATCAAGCAAAAGGCCGAGTTGCGCATGCTGGCACGGGAGGCTCCACAATTGGGCGCGGACTTCAAGGAGGATTTCCCGCTGCTGCTCACAGAATGCCTGATTCGCACCGTGGAGCTGCGCATGGAGAAGCGGCCCGCCGCGGAAGTTGAGAAGAGCCTGAAGGAAATGGTGGCCTCGGGCTTGATCTTGGCGCCGTACTTCTACGCGGCCCTGCAAGACTACGAGAAGCAGGAACCCTCGATGTTCTACGCCTGCAAGGACCTCATTCTGAAGATCGATCCGGCGCAGGAAAAGACCCGCCTTGCCAACGTCAAGTTCGCACCCGCTGAGGCGGCTGCGCCCGGCGCCCCTCCACCCCCGGCCACGGAAGAGGAACGGCTTCTCAATCAGGCGGAGAATCTGATCTCTGAAGGCCATTACAACGACGCCCGCACTGTCTTCAAATCCGTTCTGGAAAGCGTGAATCCCAGTAGCGAGCGGGCACTCTTCGGGCTCGCCGTGGTGGCCAGCAACACTCGGAAGCCTGACTTGGCCGAAGACCTCTTTCTCAAAACGCTGGAGTTCGCACACGACCTGCGTATTGTGACTTGGTCGCATATCTATCTGGGCCGGCTCTACGACTTGAAGGGGAACCGCCAGGAAGCGCTGGCGCAGTACCGCACAGCGTCGCTGACCTCGGGGAGCTACCCGGACGCGCAACGCGCGGTCGAGAATGGCCTGCAGCGGCCCTTCGGCATGCCGGAACACGGCCCACAAAAAACGGAGCCGGAAGAGCCGTGAGCCCGCTTGCCGGCCGGTTTATTGACACTGCCGGATGTTTTCGGTACGCTCAAACTATGGGATCCTACCCGAGAAAGTCGAGGAGTCTATTTCTATGAAACGCATGCTCGTAGCCCTCATCCTTTTAGTTTTGGGAAGCGCCTCAACGCTGCTGGCCCAGGGTCCGCCGGCGCCCCCCCTGACCGAAAAGGAAGTCATAGACCTGCTCAAGTCGAAACAACCCCACCAGCAGTCTGCGCAGGTGATCGCGCAGCGCGGCGTGGATTTTGAGCTTACGCCGGACATTGAGAAGAAACTCCGCAAGGCGAAAGCGGAGGACCCGTTCATCGCGGTCATCAAGCAGGCCGGCCCTTCCGAGCGGGCGGCGCGGGCGACGAGTGGCGGGGGGAGCGCGGTGGCGCCGGAAGAAGGACGGGAGATTCAGGCCATCGAGAGCGAGCTTGATCCGGACCGGGCGATTCAGCTCGTCAACGCGTTCGAGCAGAAGTACCCGAACAGCAGCATGCTGACCTGGGCTTACACCTTCGCTGCCAATGCCTACCAGCAGAAGGGAGATATCCAGCACGTCGTCGATTACGGTGAAAAGAGCTTGAAGCTTAAGAACGATAACCTGCTGAGCCTGCTCATTATGGCCTCGATACTCCCCCAGCCGCAGATGTTGAAGGGCGGCGATGCGGACAAGGAGCAGAAGCTCAATCAGGCCGAAGCTTACGCCAACCAGGCGTTGAAGCTCATTGACGGACTCACCAAGCAAGGCGCCGAAACGGACGAGGCGCTGCAAAAGCGCAAGGCGCAGCTCGGCAGGGAGCCACACGCGGCGCTGGGCATGATTCATTTGCAGCGCTCTTCCCTGTCGCTGGCCGGGCCGGACAAGGACGAGCTCGCCAAGGCTGAGCAGGAATACCAGTTGGCCGTGACGTTGGGCGACCGACCCAACGCGCAGGACTATTTCCGCCTCGGTGAGGCCCGGTCTCTGTTGCAGAAATGGGACAGCGCCATCGAAGCGTTTAACAAAGCTGCGGAACTCGGGCAAGGGACGGTGATCAAGACCTACGCCGATCAGCGCATCGAGGAAATCAACAAGAAAAAAGCGCAGACGCCCGCCAAGCCCTGAAAAGTTCCGGGGCCTGTTCCTGGGTGGTGCCGGGGGGCCCGCGCGGATGGGCCTTGTGCGCCGCGCAAGGCGGGCGGGAATGGCGACGTCAGGCATGCATGGCAGGAGTTCCTCTCGAACAACTCCAGGACCGCATTGGCTACCGCTTCCGTGAACCCCAAGTGTTGCTGGAAGCGGTTACTCATTCCTCCTTCGCCCGGGAAACCTCGGAGCGGGTTCGCGACAACGAACAATTGGAGTTCCTGGGTGACGCCGTACTGAATTTCCTGGTCAGTGTCCACCTGGCAGACGCTTTTCCCCACTACGAGGAGGGCAAACTCTCGCGCGGGCGGTCCCGCCTGGTCGCGGCCGGCCACCTGGCGAAAGTCGCCGCGAAGCTCGATCTGGGGAATTATCTCCGCCTCGGCCGTGGGGAGGAGAAGACCGGAGGCCGCTCCAAAAGCAACTTGCTCGTCAATGCGCTGGAGGCCCTCGTGGCGGCTCTGTTTCGGGACGGAGGGCTCGAACCGGCGCGGCGGTTTGTGGAGGAATTCGTTCTCCCCGGAGACCTCACTGCAAATGCGGAGGAACTGTTCACGACGGATTACAAGTCCGCCTTGCAGGAGTATCTTCAAGGGGAGCGTGAAGGGCCCGCAGACTACCGCGTGGTGGAGGAATCCGGGCCGGAACACCAGAAGACCTTTACCGTGGAAGTAACCGCAGGAGACGGTCGGGTGGCCCGCGGCCGCGGGGGGAGCAAGAAGACGGCCGAACAGGAAGCTGCCAGGATCCTCCTGGAACGCCTGGGGAAAAAGACGGAGGCTCATGACGGAGGGATATAAGAAATCGCCCACCCGCGACACCCTTGAGTCGCTGGTCGTGACCGTAATCCTGGCCATTTTCGGGACGACGTTTGTTCTCCAAGCGTTCAAGATTCCCACCGGGTCGATGGAGAACACGCTGCTGATTGGCGACCACCTCCTGGTGAACAAGTTCGAATTCGCATTCCCCCGGCCCTGGCTGGCGAAGGTGCTTCCTTACCGCGAGATCCGCCGCGGCGACATCGTGGTCTTCAAGTACCCGTCCACGGAAGGCCAGACGGAGCCCGGCGAGCACTTCGTCAAGCGGGTGATCGGGGTGCCGGGAGACCGCATCCGCATTTTCCACCGCCAGGTGTTTGTGAACGGCCAACTGCAAAGCGAGCCCTTTGTGCGCCACGCCTACCCCGACCAGCTCCGGCCCGGCGACGATTTCCCCCCTCCCGACAACGACTACCTGAGCGGCGCCACCCCAGAATGGACCGCCGATATGTCAGGCTACATCCACGACGGCGAACTGGTGGTTCCGCCCGGGCACTTCTTCGCCATGGGGGACAACCGCGAACAGAGCTGGGACAGCCGGTTTTGGGGCTTTGTGCCGCGCGAACTGATCTCCGGCAGACCCCTGCTAATCTACTGGTCGTTTGAAACGGCGCGGGACGAGTACACGCACAACTCCTTCTCCGACCGCATCGGACAGACCGCGGATCTGGTCATCCACTTTTTCACCAAGACCCGATGGCGCCGCACGTTTGGATTGGTGCGCTAATGAGCCTTCTCTCTCGCCGTAAGGCGCGCATCGCCGCGATCGTCGTGGCGCTTTTCCTGGTAGCGATCTGGCTGGCCCCCGGCTTCCTGAGCGCGGAGCGCTACCGACATCGCCTGGAGGAAGGGTTGACCCGGGTGCTCAAGCGGCCGGTCACCTTCAGTTCCGCTTCACTTCGCCTTTTGCCACGCCCCGGCTTCTCCCTGGAGAATGCCATCATCCAGGAGAGCCCGTTGTTCGGGTCGGAGCCCTTCGCGCGCGCGGAGCGCATCGACGCCGACCTGCGCTGGAGCAGCCTGTGGCGCGCCCGCCTGGATTTCGCGCGGCTGCATCTGGAGCGTCCCAGTTTCAACATCGTTCGCAACGACCGGGGGGAATGGAATGTCGAGAACCTCCTGCTCGAGAGCGGCGTGGCCTCCGCGGGCGGCGGCCGAGCGGCCGACGCAGCCGCCAGCGCCTTCGAGCTGGAGACTGATGATGCGCGCCTGAACTTCAAAGTGGGAGCGGATAAGAAGTCGTTTGCCATTGTAGATCTGCGCGCCGGCCTGCGGTTCGATCCGGCCCGCGGCTTGGTGGAATATCGTCTGGCCGGCAATCCCGTGCGCTCGGACCTTCCCACCCCGCCGCCCGGCATCCTGGAACTGGCAGGTGAATGGAAGCCGGGAGCCGATTTTGGCGGGTCCCTCGAGGCCACGCTGCGAACCCGGGGCGCGCTGCTTTACAATTGGGTACCTTTGGTGACGGGCAAGAATCCCGACGTCTACGGCGTGATCGACGCCGATGTGCGCCTGGCGGGCTCGCTGCGCGTCATCAAGATTGAGGGCGAGGGGCAGCTCACGCAGCTCCATCGCTGGGAAATCCTCCCGCCTGCCGAGCCTATGCCGGTTTCAGTCCATTTTCGGGGGGAGTTTGACCGCACGCGGGGGCGAGCCGCGCTGGAGAGCCTTGACGCCAGTTTCAAAGATTCGCATGTACATCTGAGCGGAGCTGTCGAGCGGATTCCCTCCGACCCGGATCTGGACTTGGTCCTGTCCCTCGAGCGCTCGCGCCTGGAAGACCTGGTGGCCCTGGCGCGCCGGCTCTGGAAGCCGGGAGGAGGGCTGGGCCTTTCTGGTCGCGTGGACGGCCTGATGTCGGTCCAAGGCCCGTGGGCCGAGCGCCGTTATGGCGGCTTCTTGGGCGCGCGCGATGTCAGCCTGCAGACTCCCTCGGGCAGCTTCGCGCTTTCGGAAGTCGCTCTGCGCATCGACAGAGACGGGGCCCGGCTGGCGCCGGTCACAGTCGCTCTGGCGCCCGGCGTGGAGTTGGTGGCGGAAGGCGCCCTCTACCGGCAGGCGTCGGCGGGAAAGAACCAGGGCGAAACCGCCGGACCTCGCTATGAAGTTCGTCTCTCCGCCAAATCCGTGGAGTTGCGCGATGTGGTGCGCTTCGGCCGCGCGCTGGGATTCCCCGCCGTGCAGGGACTGGATGCTCAGGGCGCGGGCACCGCGACCTTTGTTCTGGCGGGTACGGCTTGGCCCCTCACCCGCCCCAGCCTCGCCGGCCGGGCGGAGGTTCGTGCCGCGCGGCTGCTGGTTCCCGGACTCACCGAGCCGGTCAACATCCCTCGCGCGCGAATCCAAGTCAGCGGCGACCGTCTGGTCGTGGACCCGGTGACCGCGGTGATGGGCACCAGCGTTTTCACGGGCCGGTTGGAACATCAGGGAGAACGCCGGAACCCTTGGTGGTTCGAGGTGAAGGCCAACAGCTTGAGCCTGGAGCAAGGCGCCCTCTGGTTTGACGTCCTGGGCCACCGGCCGCCTCTGGCGCTGCTCGAGCGGATTCCCGGCCTCGGCTCTGTGAGCGCGCGCCGTTCCGTGGCCTCCAGCGTGTTCAGCGCGCTGAACGCCCGGGGGCGATTTGAGAGTCCGGTGGTCAGCTTCCGATCTCTCCGCCTCGAGGATTTCCGTGCGTCGATAGATATTTCCCGGCGGGTGCTCGAAATCGGTGGGGCATCGTTCCGGGTGGGCGGCGGCCGCGGCAAGGGAAGAGCGGCCGTGGACCTGACCGACGCGCCAGCGCGTATCCAGGGCGCGGTCACGCTGGCGGGAGCGCGGCTACAGTCGCTTTCCAGTCGTCTGCCGGCGGCCTTGCGCGGGGCACACGCCACTGTCTCCGGCTCGGCCACCTTTGAAACGCATGGCCTGACTCGCGAGGAGATGAGCGCCGGGCTGAACGCGCGGGGGACCGCGCAACTGAAGAACGTCGTGTTCGGCGACTTTGACCCGCTCCAGTCACTCGTCCGGCAGGCGCATTGGGGAGTTCTTGAGCCGACGCGCGGGGAAGTGGCACTGCGCGCGACAAGGCTGGATTTCACGATTCGCGACCGGCGAGTCACGGTCACGAGGCAGCCGGTAGAGTTGGAAGGCGCACGCCTGGAGTTGACCGGCGCTCTGGGCTTCCAGGGCGACCTGGAACTGGACGTAAACGCCGACTTGCGGCGAATTACGCGCCGCTGGGCAGAGCCGGCGGAAGCGACCTTGGTGTCCCCGCGCCTGACGCGCCTGCACTTGGCTGGCCCATTCTATCAACCCGTCGTGCGCCCGGAAGGTGCAGTCTCACAGGCTCGCCGGTGAGCAGCAAAGCTGTGACAAGGGAAAAGCGCGGACAATGCGAGGGCGGGGTCGGCGGACGCCGTCCGGGCCGACGATTCGCCCGCCGGATCGTGGCGCTCGTCGGCCTGACGTCCTGGGTGTGGCTCGCGGGGCTCCGCAGCTCCCGGCTCGCAGCGTCTCCGCCCTTACCGTCGCAGCCTGGCAGCGAAATCTCGCCTGCGGCGGCCCAGAGCTTGGCGAGCAAAATCGCCCTGCTTTCGAGAAACGGCACCTCCGCTTCGCACTCGGCCGCGCCCATTCAAATCAGTGAGGGCGAGGCGAACTCCTATCTCAAGTTTCGTGGGCACGAATTCCTCCCGCCCGCCGTCCTGAATCCCGAGATTCATATCACTCCGCAGGGAATCTCCGGAACCGCGGATGTGGATTTCGACAAGCTCGGTGAAATCGCCGCGGCGACGGACGACTGGGGCGCGCGTATCATGGCGGTCATCTTCAAGGGCAAGCAGCATGTGCTCGCCACCGGAAAACTGGAGACTTCCGGGGGAAAAGGGAAGGTGACGATCGAGAGCCTGACCATCGGGGCCACCTCGATTCCCGCGGGATTCGTAAATTTCATGGTCCAGAATTACGTGGAACGCAAATACGGCCTCGACCTGAGCAAGCCCTTCGACCTGCCACAGCAAGTCAGCTACATCGAGATGGGCTCCGGACAAGCCGTCTTCCATCGTACGGCTACAACAAGATCCAGAACCCCCTCCAGCCATTGACCCCCGACCAGGACGGAAAGGCCCGCCGGACAAAACCCTGCCTGCTTGCGGTATCTCTCAAGTCTTTGCCTCTCTCCTCCGTCCTTATCGATTCTGCTGGAGTGGCACGTTTCCGGAATGTTAGGCTAGGATTTCGAGTGAGCGCGGACCATCGTTCGTTCGGCGGGAAGGCGCATGGAGTATTCGGGCAAAGTACTCGTTGACCTTTTCCTCATGTTCGCGGGAGGGAAGGTTCTGGCAGAAGTTTTCGAACGCCTCCGGCAACCCGCGGTGGTGGGCGAGCTGCTGGCCGGTGTGTTGCTGGGGCCCTCCCTGCTGGCGCTGATCCGGCCGAACGAGCTCACCGCGGGCCTGGCGGAGATCGGCGCTATTTTCCTGCTCTTTACGGTCGGCCTGGAGACCAAACCTCGCGACCTGCTGCAGGTGGGTGGTATCGCCACGCTGGTGGCCACCTTGGGTGTCGTGATTCCCTTTGTCATGGGATTCGCGTACATGCGGGTGATTGACCACTCCATGGTCGAGTCGATCTTTGTCGGTGCGGCGATGGTGGCAACCAGTGTGGGGATCACCGCGCGCGTGCTCGCCGACGCCGGTGTTCTCTCCACGCGGGTGGCGCGCGTGATCCTGGGCGCAGCCGTGCTCGACGACATCCTGGGCATGATCGTTCTCGCCGTCGTCAGCAGCCTCTCCGCGGGCGGGGTCAATTATCTTTCGCTCGCCATTGTCACCGGTGAGGCGGCGGGCTTCTCGCTGCTGGTTATCTTCTTCGGTTCCCACGTGGTTGGGCGTTTCCGGCCGGCCGTTGCCAAACTGCGGGCCCGCAATTCCGCCTTTGCGCTCGCCGTCATCTTGTGTCTGGGCCTTTCACTGGCCTCGGAGTACATCGGCATGGCGGCGATCATCGGTGCCTTCCTGGCCGGGCTGGCGCTGGCCGACTACAGCGAGCAGTACCGCCTCCGGCAAAATGCTCACCCCATCATGGAATTCCTGGCGCCCTTCTTTTTCGTGCTGCTGGGCGCGCAGGTCAACCTGCGAACTGTTTTCCGCCCCGGCTTGCTGGGCATGATCGGGGTGATCTGCCTGCTTGCCGTGGTCGGCAAGCTGATCGGATGCGGGCTGGGTGCCCTGTCAATGGGCTGGAAGGATGCCGCGCGGATCGGCGTGGGCATGGTGCCGCGCGGCGAAGTGGGCTTGATCGTGGCCGGCGTGGGCCTACGGTTGCACACCATCTCCGACGCCATCTACACGGTCGTGCTTTCGATGAGTATTGTGACCACGATCGTCGCTCCCCCGATCCTGCGCATCCTTCTGCCGCGCGTCGAGAGCCGGCCCGTGGCGGAGGCCGCCGCCGGCGCCGTGAAAGAAGGATGATGCGTGGCCTTCTCCCCGCGCGCGGGCTGTCTTTTCGCCGAACGGGACCGTCGTATCTTCGGGGGCCAAGATCCTGGCACCAAGTTGAACGGGGCGGGCCTGCCAGCGACGCTCCGGGGATGCGGGCACAAAGGATTGTCATCAGCAATCAAATCTCTGCCAAATCAGGGTGAACAATGACCAGACGCTTGTGGGGTCATCTGTGCGCTGTAATTCTCTCGGGGATTATCGGTTCGCTTTTCTTCTCGATCGCCTCGCCGGTCTTCGCCGACGAAGGCATGTGGACCTTTGATAACCTGCCGCTCAAGCAGCTTCAGGAGCGCTATGGCTTCAAGCGACGTTAATCCGAAGTTGCCTGCACATGGCAAATCCTTATTAGCCGAAAGCCCACACAACCTCCCAACGTTCCCGCTCT
>JAIQGB010000490.1 GCA_020072905.1 Terriglobia bacterium
CGCTCGCCCGGCTGCAGCACATCGGCATTCATGCCCAGACACATGCTGCAGCCGGGTTCACGCCACTCAAATCCCGCCCTGCGAAACGTCTCATCCAGTCCTTCCCTCTCCGCAGCAAGCTTGACCTGCTGCTCGCCCCCAACCAGGCCGCTCCAGGCTCGCCCCTCACCACGCAGGATCGGCTCTCGATTCCCGGCGCGCTATCGTTCAACTACGAAACATTTGGAGCGGCATCGGTCTATCACGGCCTGCAGGTCAGCCTGCGCCGGCAGTTCCACAGCGGATTTTCGATGAGTGGCAGCTACACCTTCTCCAAATCGATCGACAATGCCGCGAGCGTGGGCGGCGCCGGACGCACGGTCGCCCAGAACGCTTTCGACTTGGCCGCCGAGCGCGGCCTTTCGGCGTTTGACGTCCGCCACCGGCTGATCATCAATCACACCTACGAATTCCCCTTTGGCGACCGCCGGCGCTGGCTCAGCCATGGCGGCTTGCCGGCGCGCGTCCTCGGGAACTGGCAAGTTAGCGGTGTGACGACGATCCAGTCGGGCACGCCCTTCACGGCGCGCGTGCTGGGCAACCAGAGCAACAACAGCGGAACGGGAGCCAACTTCTCGGAACGCGCTCAGGCCACAAGCCTTCCCGTCAGCCTGGACGGGGCGGCGCGCACGACCCTGGACTTTTTCAATACCGCAGCGTTCACGCTGCCACCCGCGGGCCAATACGGCAACGCCGGCCGCAACACCATTCCGGGGCCGGGCACGGTGAACTTCAACATGTCGCTCAGCCGCTTCCTGACGATTTCGCAGGAGCGGGGCGTGCGCGCGGAGTTTCGACTCGAGGCCGACAACCTTCTGAACACGCCGAACTTCGCCGGCCTCGCCACGGTCGTCAACGCCCAGGATTTCGGGCGCGTGACCGGAGTCAAGTCCATGCGCGAACTTACGGTGTCGATGCGGTTGAGGTTCTGAGATGACGCTGGGACGGAGCTCGGCTGGAAAGCTTGGAATGGCAGCCTGCCTGCTTGGTGCTTTGGCCGCCGCGGGATCCGTCGGCCTCGCTCCCATCCTCGCTTGGGCGCAGCGCCCGCCCACACCTCCCGGCCAGCCACTGCCGCAGACTGCGTCGTCCTACGTCATCACCAGCCAGAGAAACGTCGTCCTGGTCGATGTGCGCGCCATCGACAAGAGCGGCAGGCCGGTCACCGACCTGAAGGAGTCGGATTTCCGTCTCTGGGAAGATAGCGCGCCCCAGAAGATCACCTCCTTCAGCCTCGAAGACATCGAGCGGCTGGCGCAGGCGGGGGCAGAGAATGGGGCGCCGGCTGTCATCGATCTCGGCAAGCTTCCGCCGAACGTGACTCCCGCCGAAGCCGTCCGCGACCGGCGCCTGATGGTCTTCTTCTTTGACCTGACCTCGCTTCCGCCCGACGACCTGACGCGGACTCTGAAGGCGGCAACGGATTTTCTGGAGACCCGCCTGACCCCGGCGGATCTTGTGGCCATCGTGGCATACACCTCCAGCCTGCGCGTCCAGCAAGATTTCACGAACGACCGCGCGGCGCTCGAGAAAGCGCTGAAGGCCATGCGCATCGGAGAAGAATCCTCGGGCCTGAGCGCCTCGGGCGAGGAAGTCGTGACCCAGGACGTCTCCGCGGCGTTCACTCCCGATGAGACCGAGTTCAATATTTTCAATACCGACCAGAAACTCGCGGCGATCGAGTCGCTCGCCCGAATGTTGCGAGCTGTCCCCGGGCGAAAATCGCTGATCCATTTCTCAAGCGGCGTCGAGCGCACCGGCATCGAGAATCAGGCGCAATTGCGTGCCACCACGGATGCCGCGAATCAGGCCAACGTTTCGCTCTACACGGTGGACGCGCGAGGCTTGGCGGCACTGCCGCCGGGCGGCGACGCTTCGACGGCTTCGCCCTCCGGGACGGCGATCTATACGGGGCAGGCGGTGTTCTCCCAGGCCTCGTCCTTGCAAGGCAGCCGCGAAACGCTCGCCTCGCTCTCGGCCGACACCGGGGGAAAGACTTTCTACGATTTGAACGACTTCGGCCCCGCCTTCGCCGAGGTGCAGCGCGAGAATTCGAGCTACTACCTGCTGGGCTATTCCCCTTCCAACACGCGCTCCGACGGACGATTCCGCCGCATCCGCGTGGAGGTCGACCGGCCAGGTGTGAAAGTCGAGGCGCGGCCCGGTTATTTCGCCCCCAAGAATTTCCGCCAGTTCACGGCGGAAGACAAGGAGCTGCAGCTCGAGCAGGCCATGGACCTCGACTCGCCTTTTGTGGATCTGCCCTTCGTGGTGGAAGCTTCCTACTTCCGCCGCAACGGTCGCAAGTACAACGTCGTCCTGGCCGCCAAGATTCCCGGCTCCGCGGTCCCCTTCCGGGGCAAATCCGGGAAATATGAAACCGCCTTCGATTTTGCCTGGCGCGTTACCGACGAAAAGAACAAAGTCGTCGGGGCGCTGCGCGATGCGCTGCCCGTGAAAGTGACCGGAGTTCACCCACGAGCGCGAGGACGACCGCTGGTGCTTCCGGAGATTTCCGACACCGGGCTGGCGCTGAGTTCCGTGGTGCTGTCGAATGAAGTGAAGAACCCCGCCGAGGCCCCAGCCGCCAGAGGCCGGGGCGCGCGAGATGCCAAGTCGAGCTTGTTGGTCGTCGGCAGCCGGGCCGTTCTGCCCAGCGTCACGCGCGTCTTTCGCACCAACCAGACGCTCTCCATTTATCTCGAATCGTACGGCGGCAAAGCCGCTGCGGCCTCGCCCAACGGAAGTGCTGGCGGCGCGGCGGCGGGCGGGAACTCGCCCCCGGCGGTGGCGGTGGTCTTCTTCCGCGGCGGCCGCAGATTCGCAGAGGCCGGGCCGTTTGTTGGCAAAATCCAGAAGTCCTCCGGTGAGAGGGCTGTGTACTTTGCGCAGATTCCGCTGGAAAAATTTCCGCCCGGCCGCTACACGTTGCAGGCCAATGTGCTCGACCCCAGTTCCAACCGCGCGGCGTTTGCCCGCTCGCCGCTCGCGGTCGTCCTGCCGCGGCCGCGACCGCAGGGCGTCGCCGCGAGCAGTCGTTGATTGACCTGCGACGTCCC
>JAIQGB010000089.1 GCA_020072905.1 Terriglobia bacterium
CCCCCGTCGTGCCAAGGGTGAGGCAATCCGGGTAGGCCCGGCTCCCGACGAGGGGGTGCTCGCCCTGGTGCGCGAGATTGCGACGCTCAACCCCGGTCCAGCCGGGGCGCTGATCAGGATGGTCCTGCTCACCCGCCTCGCGTCGAGCCTTCCCGCCTTTCGGGAGAGTCTCTCCAGGCAGGAGGCGTTCCGGGATCTCGCGCTCGAAGCGCGGCAATCCGGCACGGCGCTGAACCGGCGGGATTTTCAGCGCCTGTTTCCGCGCGGCGAAGAGCAGGACTTACAGCTGGCTCTGCTTCCGCTCTTGTTGCCCCCCGGATCCGATGGTCCCGAGGGGGACTTGTCCGCGCTGGCTCGGCTCCGCGAGCTGGCCCATGAGTCTCCGGATCCGAAGGTCGCGCGGCTCAATGCGCTGCTGACGGAGCGGCCCGCGAAGACCATCGTGTTCACGGCGTCCCGGGCCACCGCTCGGTACCTGCTTCGCTCGCTCCGAGGGAATCACCGGGTCGCCGTGGTGATGGGCGCGCGGGAATCTGAGATTCTGCGAGCCTTCGCGCCCGTTGCCGCGGGTGTGGCTCCACCTTCCTCGGCCCTGGTCATCGACGTTCTGATCGCGACCGACCTCGCCAGCGAAGGGCTCAACCTTCAGGATGCGAGCCGGGTGGTGAACTACGATCTGCCCTGGACGCCGGCGCGTCTGGCCCAGCGCGTGGGGCGCATCGACCGCCTGGGCTCGCCGCACGCGCGGATCGAGACTGTCACCTTCCTTCCGCCTCCATCCTTGGCCCATGCGCTGCGCATCGAGTCCCGCCTGTTGATGAAGGAGAAGGTGAGCAGGCGCGCCACGTTCTTCGACTGGTGCGACCGGATGCAGGCGCTGGCTGGTCCGGGGGATGGGGGCACCGCTTGCGCGGTCTATGGAAGTGAGAACGCGGTCCTCCTGGTCATGTCCATCGGTGGAATGACGGAGCCCCTGGTGGTTCGCGCTGACGGAGTCACCGTCCACCCCCTGGACGCTTGCCGCATTCTGGAGGAGGCCTCTTGCGCCGAGCAGCTCCCGTTGGAGGCTGGCGTGGTGCGAGCGGCCATTTCCCGCGCGGCGGGCATGATACGAAGGCGCCTGTCCATGCTGGCACGTTCCCGATGGCGCGCGGGCGACCGCGATCAGCTCAGCCGCCGCTTGGTGCCGATGGTGGTGGGTGAAGCCCGGCGGGCAGCGCCAGCATGAAGACCAGCAGGAGGATCACAACCGGGAAGCTCCACGTCCGGCTCACAAAGACCTTGTCGTACAAGTCGGCGATCGCCCGGGGTAGCCCGACGACGATCCCGGCAAAGATGAGTAGCGACATGCCGTTGCCGATGCCGCGCGCCGTAATCTGTTCGCCGAGCCACATGACGAAAACTGCGCCGGTGGTCAGTGTCAGAACGGTCTGGACAATGAACGCCGGACCCGGACTCACCACCAGGGGCGTTCCCGCCATGGTCGCGCGCTGCAACGCCATGGCTATCGCGAAGGCCTGGAAGGCGCTGATGGCCACCGTCAGGTAGCGGGTGTACTGGGTGATCTTACGGCGGCCGAGATCGCCTTCCTTCTGCAGTTTCTCGAGGTGCGGAAACACTACAGTCAAGAGCTGCAGGATGATGGACGCCGTAATGTAGGGCATGATGCCCAGAGCCAGGACGGTCAGGCGCCGCAGGCTGCCGCCGGAAAACATGGTGAGCAAGCCCAGCAGGCCCGACGCCAAGCTCTCGAAGAATTGCTCGAAGGCCTGCGCGTTGATCCCCGGCGTGGGAATGAAAGAACCCAGCCGGTAGAGTGCCAGCATCCCCATCGTGAACAAGATGCGCTTCCGGAGGTCCGGAATCTCAAAGATGCTTTTGAACTGCTCCATCATGCTCGAATAACCTCGGCCGTGCCGCCCGCCTGCCGGATCTTATCCAGAGCGGATTTCGAGAAACGATGCGCAGCGATGGTCAAAGCCGCCTTGAGTTCGCCCATGCCCAGGACCTTGACGCCATCACCGATCTTCTTGACCAGGCCTCGCTCCATGAGCAGTTCCGGCGTGACCTTCTCCTCCGGCCCGAAACGCGTTAGGTCCTTGAGGTTTACCAGCGCGAAGTGCTTGCGGAAGATATTCGTAAAGCCCCGCTTGGGGATGCGGCGCTGCAGGGGCATCTGGCCACCCTCAAATCCCGGCCGGCGGTGCGAACCCCGGCGCGAGCGCTGGCCCTTGGAGCCGCGCGTGGCGGTCTTGCCGTGGCCCGACCCCATGCCCATTCCGATGCGCTTACGTCGCTTGTGAGCACCGCGCGGAGCCCGTAGTGTTCCGATGTGAATCGCCATAAGCTCGTTGCCTACTTCTTGCTCCCCTTGGAAGGCTTGGCGCTCCTCTCCACCGGCTTGGCTTTCTTTTTCTCGCCTTTCTTGGCGGTCTTCCCCTTCGCTGCGACCGCCTTGACGGATTTCGCCGCCTCCGCAGCCTTGGCCGGTCGGGCCTCCTTGGGGGCGGCCGGCGCCTCTTGACTCACCTTCGCGATCGCCTCTTCGGGAGCCTCCGCAACCGGTTGTGGCGGGGCAATCTCTTCCTGGGCAGGAGCAACAGCCTCCGGCTCTGCCGCAGGCTCGGGCGGCACCACTTCCTTCGGCAACAACGTATACTCCGCAACCCTCGACCAGGCCGGCGGTCGCGGTGCGGAGTCCACGATTTCCACGAGGTGGGGGATCCGCGCCACCAAGCCACGCACCTGCGGCGAATCTACTCGTTCCACAATCTGATTCAACCGGCGCAGGCCCAGACTGCGCACCATGCCCTTCTGACGGCGCGTGAATCCGATGCCGCTGCGCACCCATTTGATAAGAATCGTCCGTTGAGCTTTTTCTGTCACGCCGGTCTTTGACCTCTAAATTTCTTCCCTCGCCTTGCCACGGGCCGCGGCCACTTCTTCCGGATTGCGAAGCTGGCAGAGAGCTTCCATGGTGGCCTTGACGACGTTCTGGGGGTTCGTCGTGCCGAGCGATTTGGTCAGGACGTTCTGAATGCCCGCCGCTTCGACGACGGCCCGCACCGTGCCGCCCGCAATCACCCCGGTGCCTTCCGGCGCCGGCTTCAGAAGCACCCGTCCGGCGCCGAACCTGCCCACGACGGTGTGGGGAATGGTCGTCGCGGTAATGTTTACCTTAACCAGCCTCTTCTTCGCCGCCTCAATTCCCTTGCGGATGGCCATGGGAACCTCGCGGGCTTTGCCCGATCCGTAGCCGACATGCCCGGCACCATCTCCCACCACCACCAAAGCGGCAAAACTGAGGTTCTTTCCGCCCTTCACCACTTTGGTGACGCGGTTGATGGACACCACCTGATCTTTCAATTGCAGCGTACTGGGATCAATCCGAGTAGCCAAATCCACACTCCCTTGCGAATCCCTTTAGAATTTCAGGCCGCCTTCGCGCGCCGCATCGGCCAGCGCCTTGACCCGTCCATGGTAGCCGTAGCCGCCGCGGTCAAAGACCACGCGTGCGACGCCCGCCGCCTTGGCCCGCGTGGCCAGGATCTGACCCACCGTCTTTGCCGCCGCGACGTTGCCACCGCTCTTCACCGTCTTGCGGACTTCCTTGTCCAGGCTCGATGCCGATACCAGCGTCTGCCCGCGCGAATCGTCGATGACCTGCGCGTAGATGTGATTGAGCGATCGGTAGACATTCAGGCGCGGGGCCTCTCCCCTGCCGATCACGCGCGCCCGGATGCGCCGGTGAATGCGCTGCCGGGTCCGGTTCTTGGAAGCCAGTTTCAACATGTTGTGTCCCGATCTTTTCCCGCTTCCTTTGCTCGCCGCTTACTTCGTCGGGCCGGCAGCCGCGGCCATCGCCTTCCCCACCTTCTTCTTCAGGCGCTCACCGGTATAGCGGATTCCTTTATTCTTGTAGGGGTCGGGCGGGCGCAAGGCACGAATCTCCGCCGCGACCTCCCCAACCTGCTGCTTGTCCGCACCACTCACCACGACGTGAGTCTGCTTCTCCACAGCGGCCGAGATCCCTTCCGGAATCTGAAAGTCAATCGGGTGCGAATAGCCCAGGGTGAACTGCACGACCCGACCCTTGAGCTCGGCACGATAGCCGATGCCTACGATGTCCAGGTGTTTCTCGAAACCCTTGGCGACGCCGCGGACGGCATTGGCAAGAAGACTGCGTGCCAAGCCATGCAAGGCGGCGTGCTCATCATCCTGGCGCCGAAGCATCAGGCGGCCGTCCTGTTCCTCCAGGGTGATCCCCATTGGCATCGGCACGCGCAGCGTGCCTTTCGGACCCTTCACGACCATCGTGGAGCCCTCGGCGCTGACCGTGACGCCCGAGGGCACGTCGACCGGCTTTCTCCCGATTCTCGACATAAGCCCGCTTCCCACTTCGGGAGCCCAGTGTCGGCTCCCCGTCCCCGCCGACGCCTTAGCCCCGGCGCTTCGACTCAGCAGACGCTGCAAAGCAGCTCGCCGCCGATGCCCGCCTTGCGCGCGTTCTTCCCCGTCATCAACCCGCGCGGGGTGGTGAGAATGTTCACTCCCATCCCGCCCAGAACCCGAGGGATTTGCCCCGCGCCCACGTAGACCCGCCTCCCCGGCCGCGAGATGCGCTCCAGGGTCGAGATCACGCTTGTACCGTCGGGTGAGTAACGGAGGAAGACGCGCAGAACCTTCTTCTTCTCTTCCTCCGCAACCTTGTAGTTGCTGATATAGCCCTCTTCCTTCAGAATTCGCGCGATCTCCACGCGCATTTTCGAAGCGGGCATGTCCACGCGCGGGTGGCGCGCGCCAATCCCGTTGCGGATTCGTGTCAGCATGTCGGCGATCGGATCGGTGATAGCTGCCATAAGACTCCCGAAGTCAAAATGCCCTGCGCCGCGGCCCGCCTACCAGCTCGATTTCATTACGCCGGGAAGGTCACCACGCAGCGCCAGTTGCCGGAAACAGAGCCGGCACATATTAAACTTCCGCAGGTAGCCGCGCGGGCGCCCGCAGATGCGGCAGCGGTTTCGGTGGCGGATCTTGAATTTGGGTTTCCGGACCAGCTTCGCCATCTGAGAAGTGCGCGCCACAGCTTAACCTCCTGCCTTTTCGTCGGACGGTCCCGCCGCCTGCCGCCGTTGAGCTTCCGCCCGGAAGGGCATCCCGAGGTGGCGGAGCAGCGCCAGGGCCTGGACGTCGGTGCGGGCGTCGGTAACAATCGAAATGTTCATGCCCTTGATCTTGTCCACTTTCGCATAGTCAATTTCCGGGAAAACGAGCTGATCGCGAAGGCCCAGCGTATAGCTTCCCCGCCCATCGAACGAACGTGTCGAAAGTCCCCGAAAGTCGCGGACGCGAGGCAGTGCGACATTCATCAACCGGTCGATAAACTCGTACATACGGTCGCCGCGCAGCGTCACCATGGCCCCGATGGGCATGCTCTTCCGCAGTTTGAAATTGGCGATCGACTTCCGGGCCCGGGTGATGACCGGCCTCTGCCCGGTGATCTGGCCCAGCTCCTGCCCCGCGCTATCCAGCAGCTTGGCGTTCTGAATGGCCTCGCCCAGGCCCATGTTTACGACGATCTTGCGCAGGCGCGGCACCGCCATGGGATTCCGGCAATTGAGCTCTTTCATCAACGCCGGAACGATCTCTTTTTGGTAACGCTCTTTCAGTCTCGCCGCCATGACCCCGGTTCGATGCCCCCCGTTTTTAGCGGTCCAGGACTTTCCCGCATTTCGCGCAGACGCGCACCGTCACGACCTTCGCGCCTTCGGCCTTTTTGCGGTGCTGGATGCGCGTCGGCCCACACTCGTCGCAAATCAACGCCACGTTGGAGATGTGCACGGGACCTTCCCGGTCCAGAATCCCCCCGCGAATCTGCTTGGCCGGATTCGGCCGGGTGTGACGCTTCACGATGTTGACGTGCTCGACGAAGATCCACTGCTTTTTCGGCACTACTTCCAGAACGCGCCCCGCCTTGCCCTTGTCGCGACCCGCCAGCACCTGCACCTGATCGTTCTTGCGAATATCCAGCGTGGACCCCATCACAAAACCTCGGGCGCGAGGGAAACGATCTTGAGGAACTTCTTCTCGCGCAATTCGCGGGCAACGGGACCGAAGACGCGTGTGCCCACGGGTTCGCCCGCGTCGTTGATCAGCACTGCGGCGTTTTCATCGAAGCGAATATAGCTGCCGTCGCGGCGCCGATGTTCCTTCCGCATGCGGACGATGACCGCCTTAACGACCTTGCCTTTGGGGATGGGGCTGTCGGGCGCGGCCTCCTTGACCGACGCCGTGACGACATCGCCCAGACTCGCCTGTAAGCCCACGTCCCCGCCCAAGGGCAGGATGCAGGCAAGCTTCCGCGCCCCGGAATTGTCGGCAACCTGAAGGACGGTTCGCATTCCGATCATACCGCACCCTCCGGCACCGGGGCGAGTTGCGCCGCTCTCGCCACCACTTCCACCACCCGCCAGCGCTTGCGGGCGCTGAGCGGACGCGTTTCCTCAATCCGCACCGTGTCGCCGAGCTGGCACTGGTTCTTCTCATCGTGCGCCAAGAACTTCTTCGAATAGCGCACCACCCGCCTGTAAAGGGGGTGAGTCACCTGGCGCTCCACCGTCACCACCACGGTTTTCTGCATCTTGTTGCCGGTGACGATTCCCACTTTTTCCTGTCGCCGTGTTTTCATAGCCTTCTCAAAACCTCTGGCGGCTGCTCACCCCCGCTTAAGATTTCCCGGCGCTCTCCGCCAACTCCCGCTCCCGGAGGATGGTTTTCACCTTCGCCAGGTTCTTGCGCAGCACGCGGATGTTGGAGAGGGTGTCCGTCTGTCCGCCCGCAAACTGGAAGCGCAGCCGGAAAAGTTGATCGGCGAACTCCTTCTCCTTGTTGCGAAGCTCGTCTGGACTCCACTCCCGCATTTTTTCCGCCTTCAGCTGTTTCTCGGTTTTCATCCCGTCCACTCCTGCCGCACGCCGAGTGCCGTTCCAACTCTCCCTGGCTGCTTTCCCCGCACCACCTTACGAAGATTCGTCGCGCCGTCCCTTTTGCCCCACGATCAGCGCTTGCCACAGTCCCCGGCGCATCACCTCGGAAGGGCACTAGAATGCCGTTGAGCGGGCCACGAACTGCGTGGCCAAAGGCAGCTTGTGGCTTGCCAGGCGCATCGCCTCGCGCGCCTCGGCCTCCGTCACGCCTTCCATTTCGAAGAGCACTCGGCCGGGCTTCACGACCGCCACCCAGAACTCCGGCGCGCCCTTGCCCTTCCCCATGCGCGTTTCCGCCGGCTTTTTCGTCACCGGCTTGTCGGGGAAAACCCGGATCCAGAGCTTCCCCCCGCGCTTGATAAAACGCATGATCGCCACCCGGCTCGCTTCGATCTGGCGGTCGGTAATCCAACCCGGCACCAGCACCTTCAACCCGTAGTCGCCAAACGCCAGACTCGACCCGCGCCACGCCTTGCCCCGCCGCCGGCCGCGCTGCTGCTTGCGAAACTTCACCTTGCTCGGCATTAACATGCTGTTTAGCCTATCTCAAAGGCCCCTCATTGGCCCCAAGATCTCAGCCGTCAGTTGTCAGCTTTCAGCACAGAAACTCCGGCGCTGATAGCTGAATGCTTTCTCACGCCGCTGTCACGGTGACCGGCTCCTCGACCTTCTCGCGCCGCCGCTTCTGCTGGAGAATCTCGCCGTTGTAGATCCAGCACTTCACGCCGATCACCCCGTAAGTTGTCATCGATTCCGCCAGCCCGAAGTCGATATCGGCCCGCAACGTGTGGAGAGGCAGGCGGCCCTGCAGGTACCACTCGGAGCGCGCGATCTCCGCGCCGTTCAGCCGCCCTCCGCAGCGCACCTTGATGCCTTTGCACCCGAAACGCAGCGCCGAATCCACGGCCTTACGCATGGCGCGGCGGAAGGCCACGCGCTTTTCGAGTTGGAGCGCGATCGATTCAGCCACCAGTTGCGCGTTCAGTTCCGGCCGATGCACTTCCTGGATGTTGATGGGCAGGACCTCGCGGCCCGTGCGCTTCTGGATCTCCTGCCGCAGCCGGTCGATCTCCGCGCCCTTGCGGCCGATGATGATGCCCGGCCGCGCGGTGAAAATCGTGATCCGGAGTTTGTTGCCAGGCCGCTCGACTTCGATCGAAGCCACGCCCGCGCTCTGCAGTTGCTTCTTGAGCCGCTTCTTCAGCTCCAGGTCCTCGTGCAGCAGTTCGGCGTAGTCTTTCTTGGCGAACCAGCGCGACTTCCAGGTCTTGTTGTATCCGAGGCGGAATCCGTAAGGGTGAACCTTCTGACCCACCGCTTTCCTCCTTCAGCCGGCCTCTGCCGGGGAACGCTTGGGACTTCTCTCTTCTCTTTCGGCCAGGAGGAGTCCCGATGGCTCTCCTGCCGAGTTGAACCTTCCGTCCTTCAGCTTGCCTGCTCTTCCACCACCACCGTGATGTGGCTCATGCGCCGCTGGTAGCGGTAGGCGCGGCCCATGGGCGCGGGGCGGGTGCGTTTTGCCCGAGGACCATCGTCAACGTAGGCCCGGGAAACGACCAGCCGGTCCACGTCCAAGTGCTCCGATTTCTGCTCGGCGTTCGAAATCGCGGAGCGGAGGACCTTCGCGATTTCGTGCGAGGCGCGCTTCTTCGTAAACCGCAGGATATTGATGGCTTCGCCCGCATTCTTCCCGCGGATGAGGTCCACGACCAAGCGCGCTTTCTGTGGTGAAACCCGAATGTACTTTGAAGTGGCTCGTGCTTCCATTGCCTCTCCCGGACTTTTCTCTCAAGCGCCCTTCGCCGCTCAGCTCGCGCCGCCGGCAGGGGGAGCCGCGGGGCGCGGAACTGCGACGCCGCCCGGCGGGGCGGCTGACGCCGCCTTTTCCGCGGCCGCCCTGGCGCCATGTCCCTTAAACAGCCGCGTCGGCGAGAATTCCCCGAGCTTGTGGCCGACCATGTTTTCCGTAATGTAGACGGGAATAAACTTCTTGCCGTTGTGGACGGCAATCGTATGCCCCACCATTTCCGGCACAATGGTCGAACGCCGTGACCATGTCTTGATCACCTTCTTCTCGAACCGCCGATTGAGCAGCTCGACTTTCTTCATCAGGTGGTGGTCCACGAACGGACCTTTTTTGAGCGACCGTCCCAAGTCTGCCTCCCGCTACTTTTTCTCGCGCCGCTTGACGATGTACTTATCCGTCCGCTTGTTCTGGCGTGTCTTGTAACCGCGCGTGGGCTGGCCCCAGGGCGTCACGGGATTCCGACCGCCGGAAGTCTTCCCCTCCCCGCCGCCCAGCGGGTGATCGACGGGATTCATGGCCACGCCACGCACCGTCGGCCGGATGCCGCGCCAGCGCTTGCGGCCCGCCTTGCCAATCGAAATGTTCTCATGATCGAGGTTGCCCACCTGGCCGACGGTGGCGATACATTCCATGTAAACCTTGCGCACCTCGCCGGAAGGCAGGCGCACCTGGGCGTAGTCGCCCTCCTTGGCCAGCAGTTGTGCCGCCCCGCCCGCCGAGCGCACGAGTTGCCCGCCCTTGCCGGGACGAAGCTCGATATTGTGGATCATCGTCCCCGCCGGGATGTTTTTGAGCGGCAGCGCATTGCCGACAACGATATCGGCATCCGGCCCGGAAACGATCTTGTCGCCCACCTTGAGGCCCAACGGATAGAGGATGTAGCGCTTCTCGCCATCCGCGTAATGCAGCAGCGAAAGGAACGCCGAGCGGTTCGGGTCGTACTCGATCGTGGCCACGCGCGCCGGGATGCCGGTCTTGTCGCGTTTGAAATCGACGACCCGGTACATCCGCTTGTGGCCGCCACCGCGGTGCCAGATGGTCACCTCGCCGCGGTTGTTACGCCCGGAGATACGGGTCTTCGGCTCAAGCAGGGGCTTGTACGGCTCCGAGGTCGTGATCTCCTCGAACGTCAGCCCCGTCTGGAACCGCCGTGTTTCCGTGTAGGGTCGGTACGTTTTGATTCCCATAGAACCTTCAAACGCAGAACGCGCCACGATAAATGCTGAACACCGGCCCAGACCCCACTGCGGCGCTTATCGCCCATTCATCGTTCGTCACTCAGGGTCCACCGTTCGCTAAGTTGTCTCCATGACCTCGGGGATCTTTTCGCCAGCCTGGAGTTTCACGAAAGCTTTCTTCCAATCCGGGCGGCGTCCCACGGTGCGGCCCCGCCGACGCGTTTTGCCGTGATAAATCGCCGTGCGCACGGAGTCGACTTTAACCTTGAAGAGGATCTGCACAGCCTCGCGGATTTCCACCTTGGTGGCGTGCGGGTCGACCTGAAAGCACAGAGTCCGCGCCCGCTCGCGGGCATCCACGCTCTTCTCCGTGATGACGGGCTTCTTCAGGATCTGGTACGGGCTTTTGTTCATCGCAGCGACTCCTGCAAGCGCGTCAGCGCGCCCTCGGAGATCAGCAGCCGGTCGTGACTGAGCACTTCGTACGGATGAACCCGGTGGTGCCGGATCAAGTCGCAGCCCTCGATATTGCGCGAGGAAAGTTCCAGGTTCCGGTTCGACCGGTCGTCAACGACCAGCACCTTCCGGCCCACTCCCAGCTTCTCGAGCGCGCCGGCAAACGCCTTCGTCTTCGGCTCCTTGAGATCGAACTGCTCGACGACCGTGAGTTTCTGCTCCTGGTATTTCGCCGCCAGGGCCGAGCGCAGCGCGCCGCGCAGCATCTTGGCCGGAATCTTATACGAATAGTCGCGCGGCACGGGGCCATGGGCAATTGAGCCGTGGCGCCAGAGCGAGCTGCGGATACTGCCGACGCGCGCGCGGCCGGTCCCCTTTTGCCGCCAGGGCTTCTTGCCGCCGCCCGAGACTTCCCCGCGGTTTTTGGCCTTGTGAGTACCGCGGCGCTGGCTGGCGAGATAGACCTTCACCGCTTCCCAAAGCAAGCTCTGGTTGGGCTTGACGGCGAACACCTCATCGGCGAGCTCGAGTTCCTTCACCGTCTGCCCTTCCAAATTCTTGACTTCTACCGTGGCCATAATCAGTTCTCAGCCGTCAGTTCTAAGTTGTCAGCCGCCGCATTCGACCTTCGATCTTCGACGGGTTTAACCCCACATGCCGCCTACCGTCTACCTATTTGTGCGGCGCCTTCGCCTTGCGTACGATCACGTACCCACCGTTCGGCCCGGGCACCGCACCCCGGACGAGCAGCGTGTGGTCATCGGAAAATACCTGCACCACCCGCAGGTTGCGCACCGTCACTCGGTCCACACCCATGTGGCCGGCGGCGCGCATTCCCTTCAGCACTCGCGAGGGGTAAGCCGAGGCCCCGATCGAACCCGGTGCGCGGTGGAACATCGAGCCGTGGCTCCCACCGCCGCCGCCGAAATGGTGTCGCTTGACAACCCCCGCAAAACCGCGCCCCTTCGAGACGCCCGTGACGTCCACCAGTTCGTCGACCGCGAAGCTGTCAACGAGCACCTTGTCGCCGACGTTTGCGTCCGCGCTTCCGGCCTTCAACCGCACTTCGCGCAGGAAGCGGACGGGCACGGCGCCCGCCTTCTTGAAATGCCCTTCCCGCGCCTTGGTGATCCGCTTCGGTGCGGGCATCTCGACCAGGCCGAGTTGCACCGCCTCGTAGCCATCCTTCTGCGCCGTCTTGCGCTGAATGACGATGCACGGCCCCGCCTTGAGCACCGTGACGGGGACCACGTCGCCGTTTGCGGCGAAGACCTGCGTCATGCCCAGCTTTTTTCCTAAAATTGCCTCAACCATATTCGTTACTCGGGATTCGGGATTCGGTTTTCGGGAGAAGCCGTGCGAATCCCTAACCCCCAATCTCTAATCCCGGTTACTTCGTATGTTCCTTCCCGAACGCCTTGATCTCGATATCCACACCCGAAGGAAGATCGAGTTTGGTCAGCGCCTCAATCGTCGCCGGCGTCGGCTCGAGCAGATCAATCAGCCGCTTGTGCGTACGAATCTCAAACTGCTCGCGCGACTTCTTATCACTGTGAGGCGAGCGCAGGACACAGTACTTGTTCTTGATCGTGGGCAGGGGAATCGGCCCCGCCACCACCGCGCCGGTCCGCTTCGCCGTCGAGACAATTTCCGTCGCCGACTGGTCTAGAATGCGGTGATCGTACGCCTTCAAGCGAATTCTAATTTTCTGGTGCAGCATCAACGCTCGCTTTATTGAATGATTTCCGTCACCGTGCCGGCGCCGACGGTATGGCCGCCCTCGCGGATAGCGAAGCGCAGGCCCTTCTCCATGGCGATGGGCGTAATCAGCTCGATCTCCAGACTGACGTTGTCGCCCGGCATCACCATCTCCGTCCCC